>JAJKJG010000033.1 GCA_021154065.1 Methylobacterium sp. | reverse complement strand
GCCACGATGCGCGAGCGCAGATCAAACGAATAGCTCTGACCCATGATCGGCCTCCCGATCATGGGGAATCACCAATGACCCTTCCTGTGAACCCCGCCCGATTCCACCTTCAGGCACGATGCTCTAGGTACGTGCTCCCCCAAACGATTTCGACCATGACCAGGACCAGCTACGTGAAGCTGAGCAGCACCATCGGGGCCCGGAGCCAGTCTTCCAGATCGTGAAGGACCGCTCAGCGCTCCGTTACCTCCGATCGGTCCTGGCTCGCCGCAAGCTCGGTCATGGGGCGTCTTCTTTGCGTTTCCTTGCGGAACGCCATGACAACCGCGCTGTTCCGGCCTGGAGCCGATTCCCAGCAAGCCGGATTTTCGACCCGACTCGCTGTCGCACAAGATCCGCGGCGCGCCGGCGTCCACGTGCCTGAACAAGCCTCAGCGTGGAATGATCGCTCTCAGTCCGTAAACCAGGGCCGCAAAGGCGACGAGGCTCAGGGCATAGAAGCCAATGAACCAGGCGAGCCGCCAAAAGCCTTTGGCCGGCTCGCGGTCTTGCGCCATCAGCCGTATCCGCCGCCCGTGATCTCCTCGGCGACCTTGCCGCGGAACACATAGTAGGCATAGGCCGTGTAGGCGAAGGTGATCGGCAGGGCCAGCGCGTAGCCGACGAGGACGAACAACTGGGAGTCCACCGTGTTCGCCGCCTGCCAGATCGTCATGGACGGAGGCACGATATAGGGGAATAGGCTGATGGCGAGGCCCAGGAATCCGAGCAGGAACATGGCGATCGAGAGCAGGAACGGCGCGGTGGAATACCCATCCTCCAGCGTCCGAAAGATCCGGTAGGCCACAAAGGCGGTCAGAAGCGGCACCGGCGCCAAAAGGACGATGTTGGGCCAGGAGAACCACCGCGCCTCGATCTGCCGGCCGAGGAAAGGCACCCAGGCGCTCACGATCGCCATCATCACGATCGTGGCGATCAGGAATTGAAGCGCCTTCCGACGCGACCAGATTTCGAGTTCGCCGGTGGTCTTCATCACGCACCACGTCGAGCCCAAAAGACCGTAACCGCACACGAGACCGACGCCGGTCGCCATGCTGAAGGGCGTCAGCCAATCCCAGGTACCGCCTGCGAACTGCGTGCCCTGAACCTTGAAGCCCTGCACGAAAGCGCCGAGCACGATGCCTTGCGCAAAGGTCGCCAAGAGCGAGCCGTAATGGAAGGCGTAATCCCAGACGCGCCTCGACGTGTCGGCCTTGAAGCGGAACTCGAACGCGATGCCGCGGAAGATCAGCGCGATCAACATGATCAGCATCGGGATGTAGAGCGCCGGCATCAGGATCGCGTAGGCAACCGAGAACACGCAGAACAGGCCGGCGCCGCCGAGGATCAGCCAGGTCTCGTTTCCATCCCAGATCGGGGCGACCGAAAACATCATGCGGTCGCGCCAGTTGTCGCTCTCGGCGTTGGTGAACATGATGCCGATGCCGAGGTCGAAGCCGTCGACGATGACGTACATCGTGATGGCGACGCCCAAGATCGCCGACCAGAGGATTGGCAGCCAGAAAGCCCAGCCGACGTATTCCGTTCCGAAGCCGAACATGCGGGTTCTCCCTATTCGGCAGGTTGAGGCTGGGGCGCCTTGCGTCCTGGGCCGCCTTCCAGACCTTCGTCGGGCAGCGAGAACGGCCGCTTTGGCTTCTTGGCCGGGCTTCGGGCGCCAGGGATCGACTCGACCGGATCGGGACCTTTGCGAAGGATCTTGGCCAAGTAGTAGCTGCCGAATCCGAACACGATCAGATAGGCGACGACGAACGTGGCGAGCGAGATCGTGACGGCGCCTGTCGTGACGGGCGAGACCGCATCCGCCGTGCGGAGGTGGCCGTAGACAACATAAGGCTGACGGCCGATCTCGGCGGTGAACCAGCCGAACAGGACGGCGCCGAACCCCGTCGGCGTCATCAGCATCGCTGCGTACAAGAACAAGCGGTTCGTGAAGAGGGCGCCCTTCCAGCGCAGGTAAAGGCTCCAGAGGCTCACGGCCAGCATCGTCAAGCCGATGCCGACCATGATCCGGAACGAGAAGAACACGGGCCAGACCGGCGGGCGCTGATCAGGCGGCACGTCCTTCAGGCCCGGCACGACGCCGTCCCACGCGTGCGTGAGGAGGTAGCTGCCGATCTTCGGAACGGCGATCTCGTAATGATTGGTCTCAGCTTTCTGGTCGGGGATGGCGAAGAGGCGCAACGGCATGTTGGCCATCCGGTCCCAGTTGCCTTCGATCGCGGCGAGCTTGGTCGGCTGCAGTTTAAGAACGCCAAGGCCATGCATGTCGCCGATGAAAATCTGGATCGGCGTAACGATCGCCGCGAACCACATCGCCATGGACAGCGAGCGGCGCGCGCCGGCGAGTTTAGCCTCGGGCGCGTCATGCGGATGACGCAAGAGCATCCAAGCCGACATGCCGCCGACTGCAAAGGCCGTGGTGAGGAAACAGCCCATGACCATGTGGGCGTAGCGCAGCGGGAACGATGGATTGAAAACGATTTTCCACCAATCCACGGGCAGGGCGATGCCGTTCTCGATGCGGAACCCGTCCGGCGTCTGCATCCAGGAGTTGGCCGAGAGAATCCAGAAGGCCGAGATCAGGGTTCCGAGCGCCACCATGCAAGTGGCGACAAAGTGCAGCCGGTCGCCGACCCGCTCCCAGCCGAACAGCATGATGCCGAGAAAGCCTGCCTCCAGGCAGAACGCGGTGATCACCTCATAGGCGATCAGCGGGCCGATCACATTGCCGACGAATTCGGAGTAGCGCGACCAGTTGGTGCCGAGCTGGTAGCTCATCACGATGCCGGACACCACGCCGAGACCGAAGGAGACGGCGAAGACCTTCACCCAGAACTTATACAAGTTTTTGTACTGGGGATTGCCCGTGCGCAGCCACTCGAACTCAAGCCGGGCGAGCCAGCTCGCGAGGCCGATGGTGAAAGCCGGGAAAATGATGTGGAACGAAATCGTGAACGCAAACTGGATGCGCGACAGGAAAAGCGCGTCGAACTCCATCGATGGTCTCCCTAGCCGTCTGAATCTCGGCCGCGTTGCCCGTGACGAGAGTATAGGACGCGCCTGGACGTTACCCGGATTTTCGCCGCGACGGCGCAGAATTCTGCGCCCGCGCCCCACCGTCAACCCGGTCCGAGCCGTCAGGAGCGCGCCGAGAGCCGCGACAAAGCCTCCAGTTCGACCGCATCGTGACTGCAAAAGATGCGAACGCCCGCGCGGCGGTCGTGGGCGAGCGCGCGCACGCGATCCTGGTTGCGGCGATGCAGATCGGGGTCAACGGCCATCATGCGTTGATAGGCGCGCGCGCCTGGCGGGCACTGGCGGTTTTCGCGATCCATCTCGTGGCGGAAGAAGTAGGCGTAGCCTGCATTGAGAAGCCAGCCTTCGGGCGTCTGGATGGCGACGCCGGCGTGACCCCTGGTGTGGCCGGGAAGCGGGATCATCAGGATTTCGGGCGGGAGCCCGTCGAGATCGCGCACGGCCTCAAAGCCGAACCAGCGCTCGCCGCCGGAGCGGTACGTGCGCCAGCGCCGCACGTCGTCCCACTGCTCGGGCCGGTACCGGCGGCGCGCGATAAAGCCGCGCCGCTCCTGCGCGGCTTGGCGCTCGGCGGTCATCACATGCACGGCGGCCTCAGGAAAGTCCTCAAGCCCGCCCGCGTGATCAAAATCGAGGTGGGTCAGAACGATATGGCGCACGTCCCGACGCGAAAAGCCAAGCCGTTCCACCTGCCTCAGCGCCGTCGCGCGCCTGTCGAACTGAATCCGGTTCAGATGGATGAACAGCGGGCTCAGGCGCGCATAAGGCCGCTCCATGTCCCGCATGCCGAAGCCGGTGTCGATGAGCGCCAAGCCTTCGTTCGTCTCGACGAGCAGGCAATGGCAGACCAGAAGCCCGGCCGGCCCGCGGCTGAACCCGTCCATGAGCCGGCCGCCGAGCGGGCACATGCAGCCGCAGTTGAGGTGATGGACGCGCAGCATCGCCAGGCTCCGTTTAGGTCGCCGTGAAGGCTCAACGGACCGCAGCGTGAAAAAGTTGCTCGCGCCGGTGGCGCTGCGAACCCAAAGGCCCATATGGGCTTGTGCGGTTGGGCCACGCGCCGACGGCCTTGGTTGCTCTCCACGGTTTCAGCGTCCCTCACTCGAGCACGAGCCCTGGTCGCCGACCTCGGGCTTGCGCGTTCAATTCCTTCAACCGGGCAACTCAAGGCAGCGGAGGCGATACGCGTGGAAAGATTCACGAGCGGCGGGGTTCCGATCACCGTCGACTGGTTCGAGGCTGCGCGCTCGTCCGCAAAGGAGCGCAGGCCGGCCGTGCTGATGCTGCACGGCGCGGACGGCCTGAGCATGCGCGGCGACGAATATCAACACGGCGCCCGGACGATCGCCGCTGCGGGCTGCCACGTCGCGCTGCTTCATTACCTCGACCGCACGGGCGAACGGTGGGCCTCGTTCGCCACCATGCAGCGCAACGTCCGCCCCTGGATGGAGACCCTCAGCGACGCGATCACTTGGCTGCAAGGCCGGCCCGGCGTCGACCCGCAGCGGATCGGCCTCGTCGGGTTTTCGCTCGGCGCGGCCCTGTCGCTCGCGGTTGCGGGCCAGGACGCCCGCGTCAAGGCCGTGGTCGATTATTTCGGCCCCATGCCCCCGGGATTCGAGCACACGATCCGCTTCCCGCCGACCCTGATCCTGCACGGGGTCGCCGATCCGATCGTGCCGGCCGCGAACGCCTATGCGATCGAGGCCGTCCTGAAGGCTCTCGGCGTGCCGCATGAAACAATGGTCTACCCCGGCCAGGGGCACGTCTTGTTCGGCGAGGCGCGAACGGACGCGGAGCGGCGCGTCACCGCTTTCCTCGAGCGTACCCTCATGCCGCCGTCTTCGCGCGGGACGTAGTCTTGCCGGAGCGGCGCGGGGCCCGCTTCGCCGGTTTCCTGTCCAGGGGCGCGGCGCCGTCCACCCCCTCGCCCAACGTGCGGTTCAGGCGGGCTTCCAACAGGCCGAGCACCGCCGCTTCCTCCGGCTTGAGCGAAGCGAGGTCTTCGCGCAGTTCCGCCTCGAGCTGGTTCTTGACCTCCAGGAGCATCGCGCCTTCGGCATAGGAGCTCAGGATCTCCGGGTGGATGTAGCATTTGCGGCAGATCGTGGGCGTGTTGCCGAGGCGTGAGGCCACCCGCTCGATGGCGGCGCGCACGTTCTTCTTGGCCTTGGCTTCGGTATCGAAGGTCTCGAACTCCTGGAGCGCGAGCGCCGCCAGCACGGTGCCGGCCCAGGTGCGAAAATCCTTGGCCGTGATGTCGCGGCCGGTGATTTCTTTCAGGTAGGCGTTCACGTCGGCCGAGGTGACGTCTTTGCGCTCGCCGTTCTCGTCGACGTACTGGAACAGCTCCTGACCGGGCAGATCCTGGCACGCTTTGACGATCTTGGCGACGCGCCGATCCTTGACTTGGAGCCGCCACGTCTTGCCACTCTTGCCCTTGAACTGGAAGCGAAGCTCAGAACCGTCTACCTTGACGTGCGGATCGCGCAAGGTGGTGAGGCCGTAGCTCTTGTTCGCCTTGGCATAGTCGTTGTTGCCGACTCGGATCAGCGTGGTTTCCAGGAGATGCACGACGGTGGCGAGCACTTTTTCGCGCGGCAGGCCGCGCAGTCCCATGTGCTCGGCGAGCTTGGCGCGCACCCTCGGCAGCGCGCGCGCGAACTCCATCATGTGCTCGTATTTCGTGCTCTCGCGAACTTCGCGGAATCCCGGATGGTAACGGTACTGCGTGCGCCCTTTCGCGTCTCGACCTGTGGCCTGGATGTGGCCATTGGCCTTGAGGCAGATCCACACGTCGGTATAGGCCGGTGGGATCGCGAGCTTGCGGATGCGCTCCAGCGTGGCCGCGTCGCGCACGGGTTCGCCGTTCGGCTTGAGATAGACGAATCCCTTGCCCACCCGCTTGCGCCGGATGCCGCGCTCGTCGTCGGAGACGTATGTCAGGCCGGCGGATTCGGCCGCATCGCGGGAGTCGACGATAGTTTGGATTTCGGACTCTGGCTCAAGCACCGTGGGATTTCCGGGGCACGCGACAAGGACTCATACCAACAGGCCCGCAGCTGAATCGGTTCCCAGCCGGACGTCGCCTATCCGGCGGGTGCGCTTCTCTCCCCCTCGCGGCGCTGGTTGCGCAGCTTCAGGAACAGGATCGTTCCGCTCAAGCCGAGGCTGAGCAGGTTGAAAACGATGATCGGCAGGCTGCCGATGACGACGCCGTAGATCGACCACAGCACGAAGGCCGTGACCGTCACAAGGTACATGCGCTTCGAGATCGCCTCGGTGTCGCTTTCGCGCCAAGCTTTCATCACCTGAGGCACGAAGCTGACCGTCGAACAGATTCCTGCGATCGTCCCAAGCGCCGTCGCCCACCACCCGCCTTGCATGCATGGCTCTCCCGCCGCCCGTAGCCGGCGGTGAACGGCGGAGCCGTCCGCGATGTTCCCTCCGGGCGGCGACGCTGCTACAAGGCCCCCTTCCCTTCCAGCATCGCTTATTCTGTGCCGCCCACCCTTGCCGCTTCTTCGAACGCTCCGCCTGCCGCGTCGGGCGCTCGCAAAGCCGCGTTCGTCGTGACCGAGGACTGGTTTTTCGCCTCTCATTTCCTGCCGATGGCGCAGGCGGCGCGGGAGCTTGGACTCGAAGTCGTCGTGGTGACGCGGGTGCGCGACCACCGGGCCTCAATCGAAGACGTCGGCGCGCGCGTCATCCCGCTCGAAGCCGAGCGGCGCAGCCTCAACCCCATGGCGGCGGGCTACGCCGCGGGCCGGCTCGCGGCGATTTTGCGCAACGAGCGTCCCGATTGCGTGCATTGCATTGCGCTGCGCG
>JAJKJG010000032.1 GCA_021154065.1 Methylobacterium sp. | reverse complement strand
GGCGGCGACCGCCGCCGTGCTCAGTAATCCATAGCGCATGGGTGAAACCTCCCGTTTGGGCGAAACCGTCCGCCGCTGGAGGCTGGTCAAACGCGCGACGATGCCGAAAGTTCGGTCGCGATTCGAATTCCGTCTACGCGAAAATCCTTTGTAGGCCAGAGACTTGCATGCTCGCGCGACGCCGCGCGAGCGGCCGCCGCGATTCAGTCGACCGGCCGATCGGAAATCGTCGCGGCTGCGGTAGATCCGCGCCGCTGAACTGCCCGTGAATGAGAGCGTCCGCGCCCGGTTCGCGGCTCCCACCATGCTCTGCATTGACGACAGGGCTCGGGCCCTCGGGGTTGAGCGCCAGACATGAGCCCGAGGCGCAAGCATCGCGTTGTGAACGGATGCGGAGTATCGTTCGATGATGCGCGCCACTCTCGTTGCCGCGATCTCCTGTGGTCTGGCACTTCCGGCAGCGGCCGGGGATCTCGACCTGATGGTCGGCCTGCGCAGCGTCATCGCGGCGGCGATCCGGGACGACGGCTATAACTGCCCCGACGTGAAGCGCATGGTCGATCTCGGCCCCGACAACTGGGGCAGCGTCCTCAAGATCACCTGCGGGCCGGTCGGGCGGGACGAGACCTGGGACGACCGCCCGCTCCGCGTCACCGCCTACGCCGAGGGCGACTTCTCCACGAAGCCCTGGCGCGAGCAGCGCCTGCGCTAGAGCGCGATGACTTCTCTTCGAGTCGTCATCCCGCTCGACCGCTTTGTTTGAGCATGATCTTTTCCGAAAACCGTTCGCCACTTTTCGGGATCATGCGATAGCGACCCGCCGTTCCGGATTGGTGCCCCTGGCCGGGATCGAACCAGCACTCCTTGCGGAACTCGATTTTGAGTCGAGCGCGTCTACCAATTCCGCCACAGGGGCCAAGGCGGCGCGACTATCATGGGCGCCGAACGAGGGTCAACTTGGCGCCGCGCGCGCCGCGGCTCTCGCCCCGAGCGGCCATTTGTGATCAAAGACCGGCGTCGCGCCGCGACCCCGCCGCAACGGACCGCCGCATTCCCGATGCTCCGACGCCTCTACGACTGGACGCTCTCGCTCGCGAGCCGGCCCGCCGCACCCTATGCGCTCGGCGCGGTGTCGTTCGCCGAGAGCTCGTTCTTCCCGGTGCCGCCGGACGTCATGTTCGTGCCGATGGCGCTCGCCCGGCCCGACCGGGTCTGGTCGTACGCGCTCATCATGACCGTCACCTCGGTCCTCGGCGGGATGTTCGGCTACGCCATCGGGGCGCTGCTCTACGACTCGGTCGGGCAGTGGCTGTTCAGGATCTACGGGCTGACCGAGGGCGCCGAGGCCTTCCGGTCGGGCTACGCCAAATACGGCCATTGGGTCATCCTCCTGAAGGGGCTAACACCGATCCCCTACAAGCTCGTCACCATCACCTCGGGCTTTGCCGGCTACGACCTGTTCTGGTTCGTGGTGCTGTCGATCATCACGCGCGGGGCGCGGTTCTTCGTGCTGGCGGCGCTGCTCGGGCGCTACGGGGCGGCGATCAAGGGCGTGATCGACACGCACTTCAACAAGGTGATGGCCGGGATCGCGGTGACGATCGTCGGCGGCTTCGTCGCCTTCCGCTACCTGTTCTGAAGGCGCGCTGATGGATCGCGTCATCGCCCGGCTGACCGAACCGCGCACCGCGACGCTCCTCGTCCTCCTGGTCGCCGCAGCGACGATCGGGACGGCGCTGTTCTCGCAGCACGTCCTCGGCTACATCCCGTGCAAGCTCTGCTACTGGCAGCGCCAGCCTTATTACGTCGCGATCCCGGTGGCGCTCGCGCTGATCGCCCTGCCGCTCTCGGACCGCGTGCGCCGGGGCGGGCTTCTCCTCCTTTCGCTGATCTCCCTCCTCGGCGCGGCGCTAGGCAGCTATCACGCCGGCGTCGAATGGGGCTTCTGGCCCGGCCCCGCCGATTGCGGCGGCGCGGCGCCGCCGGCCGCGGGCAGCATGGCCGATTTCCTGAAGCAGCTCGAGACGACGCGCGTCGTGAGCTGCACCGAGGCGGCGTTCCGCGTCCTCGGCCTTTCGATGGCTGGTTGGAACGTGGTGGTGTCGCTCGCGCTCGCGGGTTTCGCGGCAGCGGCGGCGCGGCGACCGCGGCCGACGCCCTACGGCTCGAGCTCGGTGTCCCAGTACAGATAGTCCATCCAGCTCTCGTGCAGGTAGTTCGGCGGGAACAGGCGGCCGTTGCGGTGGAGGTCCGAGAGGCTCGGGGCGAAGGGCGCCTGACGCGGCCACATCTCGACCTCGCGCGGGAGGCGGTCGCCCTTCCTGAGATTGCAGGGCGAGCAGGCGGCGACGACGTTCTCCCAGGTCGTGTGCCCGCCCTTCGAGCGCGGCACGAGATGGTCGAAGGTCAGGTCCTCGCGGTCGCCGCAATACTGGCAGGTGAAGCGGTCGCGAAGGAAGACGTTGAATCGCGTGAAGGCCGGGTGGCGCGTCGGCTTGACGTAGGTCTTGAGCGAGACGACGGAGGGGAGCCGCATCTCGAAGCTCGGACTTCGGACCGTCTTGTCGTATTCGGAGACGATGTTCACCCGCTCGAGGAACACGGCCTTGATCGCGTCCTGCCAACCCCAAATCGACAAGGGGTAATAGCTCAGCGGCCGGTAATCGGCGTTGAGGACGAGCGCCGGGCAGGCTTCCGGCCGCACCACAGGCTGGACATGGATCGTCACGCCACCTCCTCGCTACTCCCGAAGAGACGAATCCGCTCCCGAAGTCAATCTACAGGGCGGATGACCGGCTTGTGAAGGCTGCGCCGCAAAACACCCCGCTGCACCCACATGCTTCGGCGCGAGCGCGCTCGCCGCGCGAGAAGCGGCTTGAAGCCGCGGTGCCGCCCAGATACCGTGCAACGGTAGGTGGTTGAGCAACCCATGCTGCTGAACCGAAGCGCTCTCGCCTTTTGGATACCTCTGCTGGGCGCCCTCCTGCTCTTCGCAGTCGGCGAGTTCATCCTGAGCCATGCACTGGATTTCAGCCGCGGCTTGGTGTTTTCCTTCGACCCGCAGCCCGGACCTTGCACGGATGCTACGAAACTCCCGGCGTGCATGAACTTCGCCAAGCTCGGTTACACCTACGCCGCCTTGTGGTTGCTCCTCACCGTCGTCAGCGTCGCGGCGATCTTGGTTTCGATCGGCAGCCTGCGACTGCTGTCGCGGGAGACGCAGAGAGGTGCGTTTATTGTCGCGACCGTGCTTGGATTGATCGTGGCGTGGCTCGCGGTGCAAGCCGGCCATGTTTACGAGGCGGTCGGCAAGGACGTGTTCAGCTGGACGGTTGGAGCCTTGGGGCAACTCGGCTGGCTCCGCTGGAGCATCGCGGCTTCCAACGTCGTCGTCGGGTTCGCGGCCGCGTTCGTTGGCACCGCCTGCTGCGCCATGGTCCTGGATCTTCCAGCGGACAAACCAACCAACGCGTCGGCCGCCGATGAGCAAGCCGCAAGGCTCGAGAATCGCATGCAATCGCTGCGGCTCATCGTTCTCTTCGGCGCGCTTCTTCTCGTCGCCGGGATCGCGACGATGGCGGCCTATCTGGCCTGGCCGACCGCGTTCATGAAAAACGATAAGGGCGACTCGCCCTACGGGGCCCTGACCAACGGCATCGTGACTCTGCACGGCGTGTCGTACTCGCTCGTGCTGTTCATCCTGTTCTGCGGTCCTGCCGGGGTTCTTTACGGCCGTTTGCAGAGAATCGCTCGTGAAGTGCCCTGTCAGTCCGAGACAGGCGTCCGGGCCTTCCTGGCCAAGCACCAGCTCACTCCCAGCCTGCCGAGCTTCCTTGCCAACGCCCTCACGATTGCGGCACCGCTGCTGACCTCGCAGCTGACGCAAATCCTGAAGCTCCTGCCGTCGGGCTGACGCCTCAGCGCCCGAGCGCCGCGCGCACGAGCCTCAGCGCGTCCTCGCTCGCCCATTCGGTCGGACCGCTGAGGCTTGCAAGCTCGCAGCCCTGCGGATCGAGCAGGAAGGTGGTCGGCATGCCGACGACCTTGCCGACCTGGCGCAGGTCCTGGAAGACCTTGGCCTGCGGGTCGGCGTAGTAGGCAAGCCGCGTCACGCCGGCGTCGACGAGCCAGCGCCTCGGCTTGTCGAGGTTGCGCGTGTCGATATTCACCGCGACGACGCTGAAGTCCGGCCCGCCGAGCTCGCCCTGGAGCTTGTCGAGGGCCGGCATCTCCTGGCGGCAGGGGACGCACCAGGTCGCCCAGAGGTTCAGGAGCACGGTCTTGCCCTTGAACGTGGCAAGCGTGATCGGCCGCCCCTCAGGGTCGTTGAAGCTGAGAGCCGGCAGCGGCCTCGGATGCCGCTCGACCTTCACCGCCGCAACCTCGCCCTGCGCGAGCGGCGCGAGGCGCAAGGCGACCGGCGTCGCGGCCCGGCACTCGGGGGCGGCGCTGTTGCCCGGGTCAGAAAGAGTCCCGTATAGGGCAGCGCCGACGACGGCGAGGCCGGCGACGAGGCTTCCGACGAGAAGCCGCCGACGGGTCGGGAGACGGGTCATGGGCTCAAGCGACAGGCGGCGCAGATGACGAACCGGATGTGGGGCGGGCGCTTCGTCTCCTGCCCGGCCGAGATCATGGAGGAGATCAACGCTTCCATCGGCTTCGACAAGCGGCTTGCTCCCCACGACATCCGCGGCTCCCTGGCGCATGCGGCGATGCTCGGCGCCGCCGGGATCCTGCCGCACGAGGATGTGACCGCGATCGAGCGCGGGCTCAAGGCCATCGCGACCGAGATCGAGAGCGGCGCCTTCACGTTCTCGCGGGCGCTCGAAGACATCCACATGAACGTCGAGCAGCGGCTCGCTGACCTCATCGGCCCGTCGGCGGGGCGGCTCCACACCGCGCGCTCGCGCAACGACCAGGTCGCGACCGATATGCGGCTCTGGGCGCGCGACGCGATCGACGCCCTCGACGGGCAGCTCGCGGGGCTGCAGACGGCGCTCGCCGAGAAGGCGCTCGCCTTCGCGTCCTGCGTCATGCCGGGCTTCACGCATCTGCAGCCGGCGCAGCCGGTGACGTTCGGCCACCATCTCCTCGCCTATGTCGAGATGCTCGCCCGCGACCGCGGGCGCTTCGCCGACGCGCGCCGGCGCCTCAACGAGTGCCCGCTCGGCGCCGCGGCGCTCGCCGGCACGTCGTTCCCGATCGACCGCTTCATGACCGCGGAGGCGCTCGGCTTCGACCGGCCGACCGCGAACTCCCTCGATTCCGTCTCCGACCGCGATTTCGTGCTCGAGACGCTTGCCGCGGGCTCGATCTGCGCCGTGCACCTCTCGCGGTTCGCCGAGGAGATCGTGCTTTGGATGACGCCGCAGTTCGGCTTCGTGCGGCTCTCCGATGCCTTCACCACCGGCTCCTCGATCATGCCGCAGAAGCGCAACCCCGACGCGGCCGAGCTCGTGCGCGGCAAGGCCGGCCGGATCTTCGGCGCCCTGCAGGCGCTCCTCGTCGTCATGAAAGGCCTGCCGCTCGCCTATTCGAAGGACATGCAGGAAGACAAGGAAGGCGCCTTCGACGCCGTCCACGCCCTGTCGCTCTGCATTGCGGCGATCACCGGCATGGCGCGCGACCTCGAGCCCGACACGAAGGCGATGAAGCGCTGGGCCGGGGCCGGCTATTCGACCGCGACCGACCTCGCCGACTGGCTCGTGCGGGCGCTGAACCTGCCCTTTCGCGACGCGCACCACGTCACCGGCCGCCTCGTCGGGCTCGCGGCCGAGCGCAAGATCGGTCTCGAAAAGCTCTCCCTCGAGGACATGCGCGCCGTCGAGCCGCGCATCACGGCCGATGTGTTCGGCGTTCTCGGCGTCGAGCGATCCGTCCGCAGCCGCACGAGCTACGGCGGCACCGCCCCGGCGAACGTGAGGAAGCAGGCGAAGCGCTGGCTCGCGCGCCTGCGCAAGGCGCGGCCGGAGCCGCCGCGGCCGGGCGCGCGCGCGGCGCAGGAGGGTCCGACGCAGGCCGACCTCGACCGCGAGGTCTCGCTTCCGTGAACCTCTCCCGTTATGGTGCCGGCCGAGTTTCGAGGTTCTCGATGATTCCGACCGTTTCCGCTTCCGGCCGCCTTGCTCTTCTGGCCGGCATCATCGCGCTGTCGCTTGCCGCCTGCGGGCGGCGCGGCCCGCTCGAGGCGCCGCCCGATCCGGCGGCGGCCGGGGCGCAGAGGCAGCGCGAAGAGGTGCGGCGGCAGCGGCAGGGCGCGGCGCCGGCCGCGAACCCGACCGGCGCCGCGACGGCCGGTCTGACGGAAGTGCCAGCCGTTGCCCAGGCGCGCCGGCCGGAGGGCACGACGCCGGTGCCGGGCGAGGACGACGAGCCCGACGAGCTGCCGTCGAACATCGTCCCGTCGCCAGTGCCGACGCCCCAGAGCGGCGGTCGAAAACGCGGCGTCACCATTCCGAAGGAGCCCTTCATCCTCGATCCGCTTCTTTGAGCCCGGCGCCGGAGCGAGCCCGCGCTCCGCTCAAGGCTTGACGCATGCATCACTTCACCTATCGCGACGGCCGCCTGCATGCCGAGGACGTGGACCTTCGGCATCTGGCCGACACGTTCGGGACGCCGTTCTACTGCTATTCCTCGGCGACGCTCGAGCGGCACTACCGCGTCTTCGCCGAGGCCTTCGCCGGTACGGACGCGCTCGTCTGCTACGCCGTCAAGGCGAACTCGAACCAGGCCGTGCTGGCGACGCTTGCCCGTCTCGGCGCCGGGATGGACATCGTCTCGGAAGGGGAGCTGCGCCGCGCGCTTGCCGCGAAGGTGCCGGCCGAGCGCATCGTCTTCTCCGGCATCGGCAAGACGAAGGACGAGATGGCGGCCGGCCTCGATGCCGGCATCCTCTGCTTCAACGTCGAATCGGAGCCCGAGCTGGAGGCGCTCGCCGAGGTCGCGGCCGCGAAGGGCCGGCGTGCGCCGATCTCAGTGCGGGTCAACCCGGACGTCGACGCGAGGACCCACCGCAAGATCGCGACCGGCAAGTCGGAGAACAAGTTCGGCATCCCGATCGCGCGCGCCCGCGCGGTCTATGCCCGCGCGGCGCGGCTCCCGGCCCTGAAGGTCACCGGCGTCGACATGCATATCGGCAGCCAGATCACCGAGCTCGAGCCGTTCGACAACGCAACCCAGCTCCTGGCCGAGCTCGCCCGCGACCTCCTGGCGGAAGGGCACGCGCTTCGTCACCTCGACCTCGGCGGCGGGCTCGGCATCCCCTATCGCGACGACGATCCGCCGCCTCCCGAGCCGCATTCCTACGCGGCGATCATCAAGCGCCACACGCAGGGCCTCGGGCTCAACCTGATCTTCGAGATAGGGCGCATGATCGCCGGCAACGCCGGCATCCTGGTGATGCGCGTCGTCTATGTGAAGCAAGGCGAGGGCAAGGTCTTCGTCATCGTCGACGCCGGCATGAACGACCTCATCCGTCCGACGCTCTATGAGGCCGAGCATGAGATCAAGCCGGTGTGGGAGCCGGCGCCGGGGGCGGCGCGCATCGTCGCCGACGTCGTCGGGCCGGTGTGCGAG
Source organism: Methylobacterium sp. (assembly GCA_021154065.1). Next base: position 8,696 of record JAJKJG010000032.1, on the reverse strand, counting down.
ACCGGGGATTACCTCGCCTTGGGGCGCGAGCTGACGGCGCCGAAGCCCGGCGACCTCCTCGCCATCATGACGGCCGGCGCCTATGGGGCCGTCCAGGGGTCGACCTACAACACCCGGCCCCTGGTTCCCGAGATCCTGGTGCGCGGCGCCGACGCCGCGCTGGTGCGGCCGCGGCAGACCTACGATGAGCTCATCGGGCTCGATCGGGTGCCGGAGTGGCTGGCGTGAGCGTGCCCGTCTGCCGGCACACGCCTTGTGAAGCGACCGTCGCGGCCTATCTGTGGCGGATGCGCCTTTTCCTCCTCGCCCTCGCCGCCGCTTCGCCGGCCTCCGCCCAAAGCATGACCGCCGGCGCCCTCCAGGCCATGTGCACGGCCCGGACCCAGCAGGCGAGCTGCGCGTCCTACATCCAGGGCTATATCGACGGGCGCAACCAAAGCTCGGCCCGCGCCACGGTCTGCATTCCGGCCGGAACCTCGATCGGCGATGTGATCGGCGGATTCTCGGATCGCCTGACCAAGAACCGGCTCGAGGCCAACCTCGAGGCGGGCCTCGTGGTCGGCGATTACCTCATCACCAGCTTCCCCTGCCGGTGACGCCCGCCCGCGGTCGCGCTGCCGATCAGGCCGCTTTCCTGCGCAACGGAACGGGGTCCCAGCGCTTCTGGAAATAGGCGCTCGCGAGCCTGGCGCGCGCTTCGAAGCTCTCCTCGGAGAGCCGCTCGCGCTTGAGAACGTCGATGTCGCCGATGATCGAGGCGACGCGCCGGAGGATTTCGTTCAACTCGGTTGCGTATCGCGCGAGCCTTGGATCTGCCGCGCCGGCGCCGCGCGCCCCCCCCGCATCGTCGCCGATCATCCCCGCCCCCATCTTTGACATGTTCGTTGCCTCGCTGCTCACAGGAAAATGCGGCGACGAAGCGGCCCAAAGCTGGGCAAATCGGGAAATTTAGCATTTGTTAACCACAGACGGATCAACACTGGAGCGCCCGGGGGCAAGCGATTGTCGGATTTCGTCGCCCTTCTGATCGCGGTTGCGGCCTTTCTGGTCACCATGATGGTGGGACAGGGCCTCATCGTCGCGCTGCACGGTGCCCTCAACTACAGCGACAGCGTCATCGCCTTCGGGCCGGTGCTTCGGCTCGCCGCCGCAATCGCCATCGGCGTTATCGCCTACCGCAAGCTTCACCGCCGCACCGCAGCCTAATTGGTCGCGGTGCGGCGGGACTGGCCAGGTCGCGCCGGCGGGACTAGCTTGGGCGGACCCGGGGGGCGGGAACGCGCGTTAAGGCGCATGGAGATTTGGGCATGAGCGACAGCCCGGCCCCGGCATCGGGCTTGCGCCCCGGCGCCGCTTCCCGCGCCGGCGCGCCGCCGCGATCCTGGCGCGGCCCCTGGCGGGAACGGCTCGATCGTCTTGTCGGATGGGCGCGCCTTGTCCTGTGGTGGGAGCGCGCCTGGCCGGCCCTGTGGCTGCCGCTCCTGGTCCTGTTCCTGTTCCTGACCCTGTCCTGGCTCGGCCTGTGGCTCGATCTCGCGCCGCTGTCCCGTCAGATCGGCGTCGCCCTGTTCGGGCTTGCGGCCCTTGCCTCGCTGTGGCCGCTGCTGCGCCTGAGATGGCCGGCCCGCGTCGCGGCGCTTGGGCGGCTCGACCGCGACAGCGGCCTCAAGCACGGTCCGGCCCGCACGATCGAGGACGGCCTCGCGCTTGGCGAGAACGACGCCGGCTCGCGGGCGCTGTGGGATCTGCACCGTCATCGGGCGCACGCCGCGGTCGCGGCGCTGCGCCTCTCGACCCCCCGGCCCGGCATGGCCCGCCGCGACCGCTTCGCGGTGCGCGCGGCGGCGCTCGTCGCGCTCGTCGCGAGCGCCTTCGTCGCCGGTCCGGAGTTCGGAACCCGGCTCCTGAGCGCCTTCGACTGGCGCCCCGCCGCGCCGGCGGCACCGTCGCTTCGCGTCGACGGCTGGATCGACCCGCCGCTCTACACCCGCACCCCGCCGCTGATGATCGATCTCGCCGCCGGCCAGCAGCATCTGCGCGCCCCGGTGAAGTCGACCGTCGTGATCCGCGTCGCCGGCAAGGGCGAGGTAGCGATCGCGCCCGGGCGCGGGCTCGTGGCACTGCCCGGCGCGGAGAACCAGAAGGCGGATTTGCGCGAGCAACGCTTCACGCTCGCCGGTGACGCCGACCTCAGCGTTCGCACCGGGCTCGCGAGCGGGGTCCGGCTCGCCGTCGAGGCCATCCCGGACAAGCCGCCGGAGATCGCCTTTGCGGGCGCGCCGGAGGTCAACGTCCGCGGCACCTTCAACCTGACCTATCGGGCGAAGGACGACTACGGCATCGCCTCCGTCGAGGGCCTGGTCGAGAAAGGCGAGGGCTTCATCGGCCGCCGGGCGCTTGTTCCGGCACCCCGCATGGCGCTGACCCTCCCGCCCGATGCGCAAGGCGAGGTCGACACCAAGGCAACGGTCGACCTCACCCAGCATCCCTGGGCCGGCGCCCGGGTGAAGCTGACCCTCGTCGCCAAGGACGAGGCCGAGCAGGAGGGACGCAGCGAGCCGGTCGATTTCACGCTGCCGCAGCGGCCCTTCACCAAGCCGCTCGCCCGCGCGCTCGTCGAGCAGCGGCGCACGATCGTGCTCGATCCCGACGACCGCCGGCGTGTCCAGGCCGCGCTCGACGCGCTCCTCATCGAGCCGGAGCGCTTCACGCCGCAATGGGGCGTGTTCATGGGCCTGCGCGTCGCCTCCGAGCGCCTGCGCGCGGCTAAGAGCGACGCCGACCTCCTCGAGGTCGCCGAATGGCTCTGGGCGATGGCGCTCCAGATCGAGGACGGCGACCTCTCCGACGCCGAGCGCGAGCTGCGCGCCGCCCAGGAGCGGCTGCGCGAGGCGCTCGAGCGCGGCGCCACCGACGAGGAGGTCAAGCGCCTGACCGACGAGCTCCGGCAGGCGATGGACAAGTTCCTGCGCGAGTTCGCCGAGCGCATGCAGCGCGATCAGCAGCAAGGCCAGAACGATCAAAACCAGCGCTCGCCCGACCGCACCATCAGCCAGGACGACCTCAACCGGATGCTCAACCAGATGGAGGAGATGATGCGCCGCGGCGACGTCGCCGAGGCGATGCGCCTCCTCGATCAGCTGCGCAACATCCTCGAAAACCTGCAGACGGCGCGGCCGAACAGCCGCATGACCGATCCGCTGGCGCGCGAGATGAACCGCTCCATGCAGGACATGGACGACATGATCCGCGAGCAGCAGCAATTGCGCGACGACACGTTCCAGCAGGGCCAGCAGCGGCGCACGCAGCGCGGCCAGCAAGGCCAGCGTCAGCAGGGTCAGCGCCAGCAGGGCCAGCGCGGCCAACGCGGTCAGCAGGGCCAACAGGGCGAGCAGGGCGAAGGCGAGGAGCAGGCCGACGGCGGGCAGGACGGCAAGAACGGCCTCGGCCAGCGCCAGCAGGCGCTGCGCGAGCGCCTTCAGGAACTCCAGCGCCGCATGCGCGGCATGGGCATGCAGGGCGAGCAGGGCCTTTCCGACGCCGAAGGCGCCATGCGCGAGGCCGAAGGGCAGCTCGGTCAGGGCCAGGACGGCCCGGCGGTCGATTCGCAGGGTCGCGCGCTCGAGGGCCTCCAGCGCGGCATGCAGGGCATGGCCCAGCAGATGCAGCAGATGATGGGCCAGGGCGACGGCACCGAGCAGGCCGGCGACATGCCGGGCGACGGCTCGCCGCAAGGGCGCAACCGGGCCGGCAGCCGCGACAACGACCCGCTCGGCCGGCCGACCCGCTCGCGCGACTTCTCGGACGGCCGCGTCAAGGTGCCGACGGCCGACGAATCGGCGGTGCAGCGCGCCCGCCGGATCATGGAGGAGCTACGGCGCAAGCTCGGCGATCCCTTGCGGCCGCGCGAGGAGCTCGACTATTTCGACCGCCTCCTGCGCCGCAATTACGGCCCGCAATAGCCCGGCAGATCGAGGAGGCTTGCGCGCCGCAAGGCGCGCCTGTCTTGTGCCGCCATGGACAGCTTCATCTCCGCCCTCGTGCCGGTCGCGGTCGCAGCGGTGGCGATCGTGCTGCTGCTCGGCCTCGTCAACATGATGCGCGGCGGCAGCCCCAACACCTCGCAGACCCTGATGCGCACCCGCGTCCTCCTCCAGTTCGTCGCCATCATCATCATCATGGGCGTGCTCTGGTACCGGGCGCATTGACGAAGCGTTAACCAAAACCGGCGAGGTGGCAGGGGGTGACACGATTCAGCCACACTGGCGGACAAAGCCAACGAGCAACATAGCCGGGACTAGCCTTGCCGGGCGGCCATGCTTAAAAATCCGGAAAAATACGGGGGTCACTGAGAATGCGGGTTCGCCCGATCGTCGGCGTAGGTTTTGCAATGGCGCTGCTCGTGAGCGGCGCCGAGGCGGCGGATATCGCCGGGCCGGCGGTCTATGCGCCGCCGTCGCAGCCGATGAGCTTCGTCTCGGAGCTGCGCATCGGCGTCTCGGCCCAGGATCCCTGGAGCCCGGAGCAGGGCTCCGCCAACGCCACGGCCGAGGTCCTGTTCGCCAAGCCCTTCACGACGGCGGACCTGTTCACGAGCTACTTCATCCCCCGCCCGCATCTCGGCGGCAGCCTCAATTTCCGCGGCGACACGAGCTTCGCCTATGCCGGCCTGACCTGGACGGTCGACATCACGCAACGGATCTTCGTCGAGGCGAGCTTCGGCGGCGCCGTCCACAACGGCAACACGCAGTCGAACCTGGCGCTGATTCCGGTCGACCGCAGTGCGCTCGGCTGCTCGCCGCTGTTTCGCGAGTCGGGCTCGCTCGGCTACCGCCTGACGCAGAACTGGAGCGTGATGGCGACGATCGAGCATCTCTCGAACGCCGGCGCCTGCAGCCAGAACCGGGGCCTCACCAACGTCGGCGCGCGGCTCGGCTACAGCTTCTAGAAACCTCGGCCGCGTGGTCGCGCTCAACCGCATCTACACCCGCACCGGCGACAAGGGCACGACCGGTCTCGCGAGCGGCGAGCGGCGCAAGAAGCACGATCTGCGCGTCGAGGCCTACGGCACCGTCGACGAGACCAACGCCTGCGTCGGGCTCGCCCGCCTCCACACCGAAGGCGAGGTCGACGCGATGCTGTCCCGCATCCAGAACGAGCTCTTCGACCTCGGCGCCGACCTCGCGACGCCGGAGACGGAGAAGCCGCTGCCCTACGAGCCACTGCGCATCCTCGACGCCCAGGTCGAGCGGCTCGAGCGGGAGATCGATCGTCTCAACGAAGCGCTGTCGCCATTGCGCTCCTTCGTCCTGCCCGGCGGGTCGCCGGCGGCGGCGGCGCTGCACCTTGCCCGCACCGTGTGCCGGCGCGCCGAGCGCCTTGTCGTCGCGCTCGCCGAAAAGCCGGGCGAGGCGGTCTCGCCCGCCGCCATCAAGTACCTCAACCGCCTCTCGGACTTCCTGTTCGTCGCGTCGCGCTTCGTCAACGACCGCGGCGGCGGCGACGTGCTGTGGGTCCCGGGCAAGACCCGGAGCGAGAGCTGAGCGGTGTTCCTGCCGCTCTATGACGGCGTTCCGCTCGCCTATCTGAAGGCGCCGCTCGTGATCCGGGCCCTGATCGGCGCCTGCGCGGCCGCCTGGCTCCTGACCGGGCTCGGCTTCTCGCCGGTGAGCGAGCATCGGATCGTCGCCGGGCTCGGCGTCATTCCGGCGGTGCTGTTCGGGACTGCGGCCCTGCCTCAGGGCCTGCCGCTCGTCCCCGAGCCGATCACGCTGGTGACGAGCCTGTTCCTGCACGGCTCGTTCCTGCATCTTGCCGGCAACATGCTGTTCCTCTGGGTCTTCGGCGACAATGTCGAGGATGGCATGGGGCATGCCCGCTTCCTCGTCTTCTTCCTTCTCTGCGGGATCGCCGCCTGCCTGGCGCATTGCCTGATGAACCCGCTCTCGACGGCGCCGCTGATCGGCGCCTCCGGGGCGATCGCCGGCGTCGTCGCGGCGTATCTGATCCTCTATCCGAGGGTGAAGGTCTGGGCGCTGTACTTCGGCCGCCTGCCGCTCCAGGTGCCGGCCATGTACGCGATCGGGTTCTGGATCCTGCTGCAGGTCGGATCGGCGTTCCTGAGCGGCGACCAGGATGTCGGCTGGTTCGCCCATCTCGGCGGCCTCGCCGCCGGCGCCGCCCTCACGCCCATGCTGCGCCGCCGCTACGATCCGGTGCTGGCCCGGGCGGAGGTGAGCGAGACGCGAGGGTAGGGCGCATCGGCGCTTGCGCTTCCGTTGACATTTCCGAAGCGGCGTCGTTACGGTCCGGCCCTCGCATTCCGACGGGCCGGACGCTCCCGTGGCGGCCCGAAAGCCGCGCCGGCGCCGGCTTGCGGTCCGCTCTCGAGGACGAAGCATTCCGATGAAGATCCTGGTGCCGGTGAAGCGGGTGGTCGACTTCAACGTCAAGATCCGCGTCAAGGCGGACGGCTCGGGCGTCGAGCTTTCGAACATCAAGATGTCGATGAACCCCTTCGACGAGATCGCCGTCGAGGAGGCGATCCGGCTGAAGGAGCAGGGCAAGGCGACCGAGATCGTCGCGGTCTCGATCGGGCCGCAACAGGCCCAGGAGACGATCCGCACCGCGCTCGCCATGGGCGCCGACCGCGGCATCCTGGTCAAGACCGCCGAGACGGTCGAGCCGCTCGGCGTCGCCAAGATCCTGAAGAAGATCGTCGAGGAGGAGAGCCCGCAGCTCGTCATCCTCGGCAAGCAGGCGATCGACGACGATTCGAACCAGACCGGGCAGATGCTCGCCGCCCTCCTCGGCTGGCCGCAGGGCACCTTCGCCTCGAAGATCGTCGTGACGGACGGCGGGATCGACGTCACCCGCGAGGTCGACGGCGGCCTGCAGACCGTCGGGCTCAAGCTGCCGGCGATCGTGACGACCGACCTGCGCCTCAACGAGCCGCGCTACGCCTCGCTGCCGAACATCATGAAGGCGAAGAAGAAGCCGCTCGCCGAGACGACGCCGGAGACGCTCGGGGTCGATGTCGCGCCGCGCCTCAAGGTGCTGAAGACGGTCGAGCCGGGCGGGCGCAAGGCCGGCGTCAAGGTCGCATCGGTCGCCGATCTCGTGCAGAAGCTGAAAGTCGAAGCCGGCGTTCTCTAGCGCCGCAGCAAGGGTTCCTGGATGACCACGCTCCTCGTCGCCGAACACGACAATGCGCATCTGCGCGACGCGACCGCGAAGGCGCTCGCCGCGGCGACGGCGCTTGGCGCGCCCGTCCATGTCCTCGTCGCCGGCCTGAACGCCCGCCCGGCCGCGCAAGCGGCGGCGAAGCTCGACGGCGTCGAGAAGGTGCTCCTCGCCGAAGACCCCCAGTACGAGCACATGCTCGCCGAGCCGACGGCGGCGCTCGTCGCTTCGCTCGCCGGTCCCTACGACGCGATCGTCGCGGCCGCGACGACGACCGGCAAGAACGTCATGCCGCGCGTCGCCGCGCTCCTCGACGTGATGCAGGTGTCGGACATCATCAAGGTCGTCTCGGCCGACACCTTCGAGCGCCCGGTCTATGCCGGCAACGCCATCCAGACCGTGCAGGCAACCGACGCCAAGAAGGTGATCACCGTCCGTACCGCCGCCTTCCAGCCGGTGGGCGAGGGCGGCGGCGACGCCCCGATCGAGAGCGCCGCGGCCGCGGCCGACCCCGGCGTCTCGACCTTCAAGGGTGAGGAGATCGCCAAGAACGACCGCCCGGAGCTGACCTCGGCCCGGATCATCATCTCGGGCGGGCGCTCGCTCGGCTCCGCCGACGCCTTCAAGACGGTGATCGAGCCTGTCGCCGACAAGCTCGGTGCGGCGATCGGCGCCTCGCGCGCGGCGGTCGACGCCGGCTACGCGCCGAACGATTGGCAGGTCGGGCAGACCGGCAAGGTGGTGGCGCCCGACCTCTACATCGCGGTCGGCATTTCAGGCGCCATTCAGCATCTCGCCGGCATGAAGGATTCGAAGGTGATCGTCGCGATCAAAAAGGACGAGGAGGCGCCGATCTTCCAGGTCGCCGATTACGGCCTTGTCGGCGATCTCTTCCAGATCCTGCCGGAGCTCGAGAAGGAACTTGCGAAAGCGGGACGATAGCCGCCATGAATGGGCGGCGTGGGGCAGGCGATGGGCCAAGCGACAGGCACTGAGATCAAGACCGTCGGGGTGATCGGCGCCGGCCAGATGGGCAACGGCATCGCCCATGTCTGCGCGCTTGCCGGGCTCGACGTGCGCCTCAACGACATCTCCGAGGACCGCATCACCGCCGGGCTCGCGACGATCAACGGCAACATGTCGCGCCAGGTCTCGAAGGGCGCGATCACCGACGCCGAGCGCCAGGCCGCGCTCGGCCGCATCAGGCCGGCGGCGGCCTACCAGGATTTTTCCGAGTGCGACATCGTCATCGAGGCCGCGACCGAGAACGAGGCGCTGAAGAAGAAGATCTTCGACGCGCTCCACCCGGTGCTGCGCCCCGAGGTGATGATCGCCTCGAACACCTCGTCGATCTCGATCACCCGGCTTGCCGCCGCGACCGACCGTCCGGAGCAGTTCATCGGCATCCACTTCATGAACCCGGTGCCGGTGATGCAGCTCGTCGAGCTCATCCGCGGCATCGCCACCGGCGACCCGACCTTCGAGTCGGCAAAGCAGTTCATCGCCAGGCTCGG
>JAJKJG010000031.1 GCA_021154065.1 Methylobacterium sp. | reverse complement strand
GGCCGCGCCTCCTCGACGACGACGAGCGAGGTGATCTTGCCCGTCTCCTGCATCTCGAGCGCCTTCGCGACGAGCTCGTCCGGGGCGATGGTGCGCGGCGTCCTGGTCATGATCGCCGTCACCGGCAGGGTCGGCAGCTCGGGGCGCAGGTTGCGGCGCAGATCGCCGTCGGTGACGATGCCGGCCAGCGTGCCGTCGTCGTTCACGACGATGACGCTGCCGAAGCCCTTGGCGCTGATCTCGGCGATCGCCGCCTGCATCGTCGCGCCGATCGCGACCATCGGCAGGCGCTCGCCCGTATGCATGACGTCGCGCACGAGCCTAAGCTGCGCGCCGAGCTTGCCGCCGGGATGGAAGACGCCAAAGTCCCGCGCCGTGAAGCCCCGTCGCTCGAGCAGCGCGACGGCGAGCGCGTCGCCGAGCGCGAGCTGCATGGTCGTCGAGGTCGTCGGCGCGAGCCCGTTCGGGCAGGCCTCCTTGGCGTCCGGGACGGCAAGGCAGACGTCCGCCTGCCGGCCGAGGGTCGACGCGGGTTTCGAGGTCATGCCGACGACCGGGACGCGAAAGCGCTTGGCGTAGGCGATAAGATCCGAGAGCTCGGTCGTCTCGCCGGACCAGGACAGCGCCAGGATGGCGTCGTCCGGGTGGATCATGCCGAGGTCGCCGTGGCTCGCCTCGCCGGGGTGGACGTAGTAGGCGGGCGTGCCGGTCGAAGCGAGGGTGGATGCCACCTTGCGGGCGATATGGCCCGACTTGCCCATGCCCGTGACGATGATCCGGCCCTTCGCGGCCGCGATGAGCTCGACGGCGGCGACGAAGCCCTCGCCAAGCCCGTCCTCGACCGCGCGCATGAGCACCTCGAGCCCGTCGCGCTCGGTCGCGAGCGTCCGCAGCGCCGCGGCGACGGCTGGCGGGGGCTGGGGCGCTTTTCGGTGCGGCACGGCCATGGCGTTCTCTAGCACGAGCACCTGGCCGGGCGCATCCCCGCCCGGTGCTTACTCCCCATTAACCGTCCTCGTTGTAACCCTGTTAACTATTCCGCCCCGTCGGGCGGTCCTGTCTTCGTGCGCGCGGAGCAATGCGGCCCGTGGAAGCCGAGCGGCCGATCTCCCTACCGACGCTTGCCGGCGTGCTGCTGCTCGCGAACCGGCACGACGGCGCTGCTCACCGGCGCCTTCGCGCAGGAGGTCCTGCCGCGCTTGCGCGGCGTCGAGGACGGCCGCACGCCGTCGGCCGGCGCCGCCGGCGGTCGCGATTCGCGCCAGGCGTCCGCCGCTTCGGGCGCACGCGCCGATTCGCCCGGCAACTTGCGCAGCGGCGAGCGCCGGCCGCGCCGGGCCCGGCGGAGCCGCCAGCCGACCGCCGCTCCGGTGCGCGGCGCCGTCCGCGCCGCCGTGCTCTCGCCGAACGTCGCGCGCGAGGTGCAGCCGATCCAGGTCGGTGTCCCCGACCCCGCCGCTCCGGCGCTGGCGCGCCGCCGCAGGAGGCCGGTCGAGGAGGATCCCTATTCCCAGCTCGGATTGCGTCTCGGCGGCATCACCGTCCTGCCGGCGATCCAGCAGAGCATCGGCTACGATACCAACCCCAACCGCTCCGGAAGCTTCCACAAGAGCTCGACCGTGTTTCGGACCGACGGCGAGGTCCGGCTGCAGAGCGACTGGTCGGCGCATGCGCTCACCGGCGCGATGCGCGGCAGCTACAGCGAGTACCCGAACGTCAAGGGCGCAAACCGGCCGGAAGGCGAGGGCAAGCTCGGCCTGCGCCTCGACGTCAGCCGCGATACGCAGGTCGATGTCGAAGGGCGCTTCCAGCTCGACACGCAGCGGCCGGGCAGCCCCGACCTCAACGCCGCCGTGACCGAGCGCCCGCTCGTCACCACCGCCGGCACCGCCCTTGGCGTGACGCAGCGCTTCAACCGGCTTCTCGTCGGCCTGCGCGGCACGGTCGACCGCACCGTCTACGAGGATGCGCACCTGACGAACGGCAAGATTCTCGACCAGAGCGACCGCGACTCCAATCAATATGGCCTGCGCCTGCGCGTCGGCTACGAGCTCACGCCCGGGGTGATCCCCTTCGTCGACGTGCTCGCCGACCATCGCGAGTACGACCAGCGAATCGACAACTCCGGCTTCCGCCGCAGCTCCGAGGGCGTCGGCGTGCGGGCGGGCTCGACCTTCGAGATCACGCGCACGCTCACCGGCGAGGCCTCGGCCGGCCTGCAGCAGCGCAGCTACGAGGACCCGCGCCTGCGCGACCTGCGCGGCCCGCTCGTCGACGCGGCGCTGATCTGGTCGGCGACACCCCTGACGACGGTGCGTCTCAGGGCCCAGAGCTCGATCGACGAAACGACGCTCGCGAATTCGAACGGCACCCTGACGCAGTCGGCGCGCCTCGAGGTCCAGCACGACCTGCGGCGAAACCTCAGCCTGACCGGCGTCGCCGGCGTCACGGTGAGCGACTACCAGGGGGTCGCCCTGAAGGACGAGACCTTTACGGTCGGGGCGCGGCTCGACTACAAGCTCACGCGCTCGGTCGTGCTGCGCGCGAGCTTCACCCACGAGCGCCTGAAGAGCACCGACCACAGCTCCGATTACAGCGCCAACACCTATCTCGTGGGGCTGCGCTTCCAGCCCTAGCGGCGTGGGGCTTCCTTGAAAACTACACCATAATGGTGTACGACGCATGACCGAGAAGCGCCGGCCGAGCTACGATCTTCAGGCCATCAAGAGAGCTTTCGCGACGGTCCGTGGGCTCCATGCCACGACGACGGCGTTGAACTCGGCCCTCAAGCTCGGTTTCAGCCGAGAGGATATCATCGACACGATTCAGCGCATGCAGCCGAGACATTTCCATAAGTCGATGACCTCTTTCGAGGATCATCGCTCCTGGCAGGATGTGTACCACGTGCCGTCCGACGCAGGCTTGCTGTACGTCAAATTCACTGCGGACGTCGTGACGGAGTTTCGGCTCCTGTCATTCAAGGAGAAGTGACGTGCCCGAGGCTCCCCTCTCTCCCGTGACCGGCAAGCCCATGGTGCGCGGGGTGCGCCCGATGACGCTGACCTACAAGGGCGAGGCGGTTAGCGTCGCCATGCCCGGCTGGTACTGCGCGGATTCGGATGAGGGCGTCCATAGCGGGATCGACATGGAGGTCTCCGATCGCGCCTTGCGGGTCCTCAAGGCCCGCGCCGAGCATCTGCTGTCGTCGAGCGACATCAGACGCATCCGCAAGGCCCTGGGCCTCACGCAACGCGAGGCCGGCGAGATCATCGGCGGCGGGCCGAACGCATTTCAGAAATACGAGAGCGGCGAAATCCTCGCGAGCCGCGCGGTCAGCAACTTCCTGCGGGTGCTCGAGCGGCATCCCGACGAGATCGCCGCGTTGCGGGACGCGCGCGCCAAGACGCCTGCGGTCGCCACGGCGGCGAAGCGGCGCAATCAACCCTTGCGCAAGAGCGCCTCGATCTCCCGCCGCAAGGGCCCGGCGAGGTCCTCGCGGTCCAAGGCGTAGGCGACGTTCGCGGTCAGGAAGCCGAGCTTCGAGCCGCAGTCGTAGATCGCGCCGTCGAAGCGGGCGGCATGGAAAGCTTGAGTTTCCGAAAGCTTGATCATGGCGTCGGTGATCTGGATCTCGCCGCCGGCGCCGCACTCCTGGCGTTCGAGGAGGCCGAAGATCTCGGGCTGGAGGATGTAGCGGCCCGAGATGGCGAGGTTCGACGGCGCCGTGCCGGCCTTGGGCTTCTCGACCATCTGCGTGATGCGCATCTCGGCGTCGACGCCGCAGATGCCATATTGGTGCGTCTCGCTGTCCGGCACCTCATAGACCGCGACGATGTTGCCGCCGGTGCGCTCGTAGGCCTTGACCATCTGGGCGAGGCAGGACGGCCCGTGATGCAGCATGTCCGGCAGCAGCAATGCGAAAGGCTCGTCGCCGACGATCTCACGGGCGCACCACACGGCGTGCCCGAGGCCGAGCGGCGCCTGCTGGCGGGTGAAGCTCGTCTGACCAGCGCCAGGAAGCTGCCGCGCCAACTCCTCCAGCTCCTTCGTCTTGCCGCGCTCGGCGAGCGTGGCGTCGAGCTCGTAGGCAATGTCGAAATGGTCCTCGATCACCCCCTTGTTGCGCCCGGTCACGAAAACGAAATGCTCGATCCCGGCCTCGCGCGCCTCGTCGACGACGTGCTGCACGACCGGGCGGTCGACGACGGCGAGCATCTCCTTCGGGACCGCCTTCGTCGCGGGGAGAAAACGAGTGCCGAGACCGGCGACGGGGAGGACGGCTTTGCGGATGCGCTTCATCGTGCTTTGGGGATCGGGATGAGGGAGGCGGCGGACGCCGAAGGAGGCGGATGTTAACGGCTGAGGTTTAGGACGGTTGCGCCCGCTTAGCTTGCGGCCAAGCAGGCGTGAAGGGGAGAGTCTCTAGAACATGGCGGTCCTGGTCACGGGCGGCGCCGGCTACATCGGCAGCCACATGGTGCTGGCGCTCCTCGACGCCGACGAGCAGGTCGTCGTCCTCGACAATCTCTCGACCGGCTTCGAGTGGGCGCTGCCGCCGGAAGCGAAGCTCGTCATCGGCGACATGGGCGACCAGGACCTCGTGCTCGACACGCTGCGCCGGCACCAGGTCGAGGCGATCGCCCATTTCGCCGCCAAGATCGTGGTGCCGGACTCGGTCGCCGATCCGCTGGGGTACTATCTCAACAACACCGTGAAATCGCGCGCGCTCATCGAGAGCGCCGTGAGGGGTGGGGTGGAGCAGTTCATCTTTTCCTCGACCGCTGCCGTCTATGGCGAGCCGTCCGTCGTACCCGTGCCCGAGGACCTGCCGCTCAACCCGATCAACCCCTACGGCCGCTCGAAGCTGATGACCGAGTGGATGCTGCAGGACGCCGCCCGCGCGCATGACCTGCGCTACGTGGCGCTGCGCTATTTCAACGTCGCCGGGGCCGACCCGCGCGGCCGCTCGGGCCAGTCGACGCCCAACGCCACGCACCTGATCAAGGTCGCGGCCCAGACGGCGCTCGGCGACCGGCCCTATATCGAGGTGTTCGGCACCGACTACCCGACCCCGGATGGGTCCTGCCTGCGCGACTACATCCAGGTCAGCGACCTCGTCGACGCGCATCTCGTGGCGCTCAACCATCTCCGCCGCGGCGGCGCCAGCCTGACCCTGAACTGCGGCTACGGCCGCGGCTACTCCGTGCTGGAGGTCATCGACGTCGTGAAGAAGGTCTCCGGCGTCGACTTCCCGGTCCGCATCTCGCCGCGCCGGCCCGGCGATCCGGCACAGATCGTCGCCAAGGCCGACCGCATCCGCGAGGAGCTGGGTTGGCGGCCGCGCCACGACGACCTCGACGGCATCGTCCATCAGGCGCTCGCCTGGGAGCGGGCGCTCAAGACTCGGAACCAGCGCTGAGGGTGGTCAACGGCAGCCTTAATCATATTGTCGTCGCTTTGACGCGCCACGGAGCGCCATGCCGTTCGAGCGAGGCCCGATGCGACGTATCCTCCTGGTCTGGACGTGCTGCGCGGCCCTGTTGCCGGCCGCCGGCGCCGCGGCTCAGGGACCTGCCGTTCAGTCGCCACGAGCAACGCCGAAGATCGAAGCCAAGACGCCCGACACGAAGCTCGAAGCGCCGTCGCCGGAGTTCCTGCGGTTTCTCGAGACGCTCTGGCCCAAGGCTCAGGCGCGCGGCGTATCGCGCGCGACCTTCGACCTCGCCTTCCAGGGCGTGACCCCGGACCCGAAGGTCGCCGTGGTCGGCCGGGCGCAGTCCGAGTTCGCGCAGCCGATCTCGGCCTATCTCGACAGCGCGGTCTCGGGCGTGCGCATCCGGCGCGGCGCCGAGCTTGCCCGGCAGTGGGCCGCGACGCTCGACGCCGTCGAGGCGTTCTACGGCGTGCCGCGGTCGGTCGTCCTCGCGGCCTGGGGCATGGAGAGCAACTTCGGCGGCTACACGGGCAAGACCTCCGTCATCCGGGCGCTCGCGACCCTCGCGTTTCACCGCCAGCGCGCCGGCTACTTCGAGCGCGAGCTGATCGCGGCGCTGGAGATGATCGAGAAGGACCATATCCGCCCTGCGGAGATGCTCGGCTCCTGGGCCGGCGCCATGGGCCAGACCCAGTTCATGCCGTCGAGCTTCCTCGCCTACGCGGCCGACGGGGACGGAGACGGCCGCCGCGACATCTGGGCTTCCGTCCCCGACGTCCTCGCCTCGATCGCGAATTTCCTGAAGGAGCACGGCTGGAAGCCGGGGCTGCCCTGGGGCTTCGAGGTCGTCCTGCCCGAGGGCTTCGATTACGCGGTCAACCGCCGCGGCTTCGACGCGTGGACGGCCGCCGGCGTCAAGCGCATGGACGGCGCCGAGATGCCGCGCGCCGGCGAGGGCCTGCTCTTCCTGCCCGCCGGCGCCCGCGGCCCGGCCTTCCTGCTTTCCGAGAACTTCTTCGTCATCAAGGCCTACAACACGTCCGATTCCTACGCCCTCGCCGTCGGCCACCTCGGCGACCGTATCCTCGGCGGGGGGCCAATCCGGGGCGCCTGGCCGAAGGCCGAGACGATGCTCGGCCTGAAGGAGCGGGTCGAGGTCCAGAAGCGGCTTTCCGAGCGCGGTCTCCTCGACGGCGACGCCGACGGGCGCATTGGCTTCAAGACCCGCGACGCGGTGCGCCGCTTCCAGCTCGACCGCGGCCTCCTCCCCGACGGCCACGCCGACCCGGCGGTGCTGAAGGAGCTGCGCGCCTCGCGCTGAGCGACCGCGGCACCACTGGAGAGGAAGGGGGCCCTGACGGGAGCCGCCGAATGGCCTATATTGGGCCGGTCCGAAGGAAGGAACCCGAGAGGATGCGCTGGCGCTCCGCTGCCGAGCTCGTGTTCGCGAGCCTCGTCCTGTTTGCCACAGGAGGCCCGAGCTCGCTCGCTGAGGACGACCGCTACCCTAGCATCCCGCGCTTCGGCCAGCCGCAGGGTTACGGCTCCTCCTACGGCGCGCGCCAACGCTCCTCGACCCAATACGACCGCTACCAGCCATCCCAGCCTTCGTCCCGGCTGTACTACTACGATCCGCGCTCAGGCACGCGGCAGCAATACGAGCCGCGCCCGGCCACCCGGCAGGCCTACCCGTCGCAGCCGAGCGGGTTTCCGTTCTTCTCCGGCCCGCGCGAGCCGGCGCAGCCGTCCTACGAGCCCTATTACGAGCGGCGCCAGGCGCG
>JAJKJG010000030.1 GCA_021154065.1 Methylobacterium sp. | reverse complement strand
ACGCGGGGCGGCTCACGCTGGAGCGGCTCGTCGATCTCACCAGCGCCGGGCCGCAACGCCTGTTCGGCATCGCCCGCAAAGGCCGCATCGCGGTCGGCTACGACGCCGACTTCACCATCGTGGACCTGAAGCGCCGCGAGACCATCACGAACGGCTGGATCGCCTCGAAATGCGGCTGGACGCCCTATGACGGCGTCACCGTCACCGGCTGGCCGGTCGGCACGGTGGTGCGCGGGCATGTCGTTATGTGGGAGAGGGACCTGACCGCGCCCGCGCGCGGCGAGGCGGTGCGGTTCGCGGAGGCGCTCATTCCGGCCTAGGTATCGAAGCGTCACACACTGACAGGACGTGCTCCTTTGAAAAACCGGGCTTCGTTCAAGCCAGCGGCCGATCATGCATGTGGTATCGTGTCGTGCGGTTTGACGGAGCAGCCCGATGGTGGCGACTGATAAGCTGTTCGCCGGGTCGATCCCCGAAATCTACGATCGGTTCCTGGTTCCCCTCATCTTCGAATCGTATGCGCTTGATCTCGCCAGCCGGCTGGCCAAAACCGACCCACGGGACGTGCTGGAGACGGCCGCAGGAACGGGAGCTCTGACACGAGCGATCGCATCGCGCCTTCCTGCTTACGCGCGCATCGTAGCGACCGATCTCAATCAGCCGATGCTTGATTACGCGGCGCGGCAGGCTCGTCATGGTCGGATCGAGTGGAGACAAGCCGACGCTTTGGCGCTGCCGTTTGAGGATCAAGGCTTTGATGTTGTGGCCTGCCAGTTCGGCGTGATGTTTTTTCCCGACAAGGTTCAGGGCTATAAGGAGGCGTACCGCGTGCTAAAGCCGGGTGGTCATTTCTTCTTCAATGTCTGGGACCGGATTTCGGAAAACGAGTTTGCCGAGACGGTCACGGAAGCGCTGGCGGCGCTCTTCCCGCATGATCCCCCTCGTTTCATGGCCCGTACCCCGCATGGCTACCATGATGTCGAACGAATCCGCGAGGAGCTGAATGCTGCGGGATTTACGAGTCCTTCGGTCGATGCCGTGGATGATCGAAGCAAGGCTTCCTCGCCGCGGGATGCTGCGATTGCTTTCTGTCGGGGGACTCCGCTGAGGAATGAAATCGAGGCTCGCGATGCATCTCGGCTGGAAGACGCAACCAACCAGGCCGCTGAAGCTTTGGCGCATCGATTTGGACGTGGCGCCATCGAAGGCCGCATCCGAGCATTCGTGATCACCGCCATTCGCTAGAGCCATTTCCGCGTGCGTGGACTCGCTCTTTTCGTGTTGTGCCGCGTTTCCGACGGCGAACCGGGGCCACTTCGCTGAAACCGCTCTAACGGGATGCGCCAGCGACTCGAATTTTCGGTTCGGGCCGGATTCCGAAGAAATGTGCCTGCGCTGGATGTCTGCTCAGCGCATATCGAGATCGTCGGGTCATCCCCGCATCAAGTCCGGGCAGGCAAACAGAGAGGCTGCGTCCCTTTCGACGCCGTTCCGCTCTCACCCGGCGCTTCGGGCCACCTCTCCCATCCGGGAGGGGGTTAGTGCCGCAAGGTGGTCGAGAATCCGCCGGAGCGGATGCGTTCGGGCAAGCCCTCCGCGAAATGCGCCGTCGCTTCCTCGCCGTAGGTGGCGACGAGTTCCTGGAAGGCCGCGAACAGGGCGGCTTGCGCCATGCAGTCGGCGTCGAGGCCGTCGAGCTGCGCCTCGACGAACGCCTCGACCACGTAGTTCAAGGCCGCGCGCTTGTCGGCGCTGGCCTCGGCGAGATCGATCGGGAAGTCGTTGTCGTTCATCACGGCCCATCGGCGCGACCGGCCCGCGCTCTTCCGTGACGTTGTAGAGGGGGAACGCCGCCTTCGCTACCCCCGCCTTGCGGAGGGGTTAACGCCGTTGGCGAAAAAAGTGTGAATAATCCGGGATCCGGGGGATTGGTCCGGAGTGGGGCGCTCCCAAACCTCTCCATGGGCAGAGGGCAAGACGCGCCGGCGCCGAACCAATCCCCCGGATGCCGGCCCGGCTCAGCCGCCGTAGCGCCCCGCGAGGCTGCGAGAAAGCTGCTCGCCCTCCTTCAGGTATCGCGCCGTGGCCTCGGCCGCGGAGGGGGTGCACGTGTGATAGGTGAGCGCATAGCCGCGATAACCGCGATTGTAGGCGCCCGCGAGCCGCTCGCGGCGTCCCTGCGACGTGCCTTCGCTCTCGAGAAGCGCCTGCATCCGCTTCGGCCACTCGGTGGCGTCGGCGGCGGTGCACAAGCTTCTCAAGAACGCGAGCGAGCCGACGATCTCCGACAAGCGAAGGAGGTCTTTTTCATAAGGAGGGGCGGAGGGCTCGGGCGGCGCGGCAGGCTCGGGCGGCTTGGCTGGCGCCGTGCGCGCGGCCTGGGCCGGCGGTGCGGCGCGTTGCTGGGCGAGCGCAGCCGGCGGAGCATGCAGCGCGAGACAAGCCGCAAGGACAAGGAGGGAACCGCGCTTCATCTTAATCCGTCGCTTCGTCCAGAGCGAACGCCTGCCGCAGGACGCCCGCGAGCCCCGGCGTCGTCGGCAGCGCCGCCAAGTCCTCCTCGCGCACCCAGCGCACGTCCAGCGCCTCCAGGCCCGGCTTCGGCTCGCCCGAGGTCCACCGCGCCGCGTGGGCGCAAATGACGAAATGATGGCGCACCCGGCCCTTGTCGTCCCGCTCGATGAACTCGATCGGGGCGACGAAGCCGATCAGCGCCGCCTCGACCCCCACCTCCTCCCGGAGTTCCCGCAGCGCGGCCTCGCCCAGCGTCTCGCCCGGCTCCACGAGGCCGCCGGGCAGACTGTAGACCGCATCGAGCGGCGGACGCGCCCGCGCCGCGACGAGCGCCCGCCCGCCCCGGAACACGGCGACCGAGGCGGCGAGGTATGGGCGGGTCGGGTAAAGGCGCTCGGCGGTCACGGCCGCACGTCGGCGATGCGGCCGTCCTCGAGGCCGACCAGGATATGCGCGGCCTTGCCGGTCCCGAGCACGGCGACGCCGGTGAGCGCACGGGCGGGGAGGGGGAAGCGTCGCAACTCCTTGACGCCGCCCTTGAAGGACAGGATCGCGAGCGAGCCCCGGTCGAGGGTGGGAACCGCAAGCGCGGGCCGCCCGTCGCCGTCGAGATCGACCGCCGCCGCGAGATCGAGCGCCGCCGAGCCGAAGGCGTGGTTCGAGTAGCCCGCCGCCTCGTGCTTGAGCGTTAATTTGCCGGCGTCCCAGGTCCAGAGTTGCAGCACCCCGTCGCGATGCGGGGCGCGGACGAGCGCGATGTCGGGTTTGCCGTCGCCGTCGAAGTCGGCGACCGCGGCGGGGTTGAGCCAGCGCATCGGCTCAGCCGTCGGCGGCGTCTCAGCCAGGATCGTCCATGCGCCCTCGCGACGGCCGATGACCGCCAGCGCCGAGCCCTTGTCGCGATAGGACTTGACCACAAGGATCTCGGGCGTCCCGTCGCCGTCGAGGTCGGCCAAGCGCGGCTCGCGATCCTCGAACACGGCGTCCGTCCCGGCGCCGACCTGATCGGTCTTGACCGGAACGGGCCGGGCGCTCGTCTGATAGCCGCCGAGCGGCTGGCGTTCCGATATGGTGACGCGGCCGGCCTCGACCCCGTCCCCGAGCGCGCCGTGGCGGTAGTCGGTCCGCGGCTCGGACAGGAAGACGGTGAGCGGCCCCGCAGTCTGCATGCGCGACCCCGGCAGCGCCCCCCGCGGCGCCTCGGCGAGGGGCGGCATGGCGTCCGACGGCGGCCAGGCGAGGCTCTTGACCTCGCCGTTGTGGAGGAACAGGGCGGCCCCGCCTCCCGGCCCCCAGACGGCCACGAAACGCTCGACCCCCGCCGGCTTGTCGCGTCCCATGAGATCGGACGTCGGCAGCACCCGCGAGAGGTAGGCCTCCGGCCCCCGGAACGCTTCGACCTGGAATCCAAGCGGCACGATGGCGACGGACGGCTCAGCCTGCGCCGGTGGGGAGGCGAAGCAGAGAGGAGCTGCTGCGCAGAGTACGCGTAACGCCGTGCGGACCTGCTGCGCACGTGCTGCCCGCCGCTGCTCAAACATGCTGCCCGCCGTTGATGTGCAGCTCGGCGCCGGTCACGTAGGAACTGGCGTCGGTGCAGAGGAAGTAGATCGCCTTGGCGACCTCGTCCGGCGTGCCGAGGCGGTGCAGGGGGATCTGCTCCACGATCTTGTCCGTGCCGGGCGAGAGAATCGCGGTGTCGATCTCGCCGGGCGAGATGGCGTTGACCCGCACCCCGAGCGGCCCGAAGTCCCGCGCCATCTCGCGGGTCAGCGAGGCGAGCGCCGCCTTGGAGGTCGCGTAGGCCGCGCCCGCGAAGGGATGCACCTTCGTGCCCGCGATCGAGGTCACGTTGACGACCGACCCTTTCGCCCGCGACAGCTCATCCATGAGGCCGCGCGCCAGAAGGATCGGCCCGAAAAAGTTCACCTGAAAGACGTGCTGCCAATCCTCGAACGCCGTGTCGAGCGCCCCGAGCCGCGCGCCGTCCGGGCCTTTGGGCGAAATGCCGGCGTTGTTGACGAGGGCGTGCAAGCATCCGCCCTCCCGGTCCAGGCGCTGCCTGGTCTCCTCGACGGCGCGCAGGGTGTCGTCCGGGCTGGCGAGGTCGACCTGAAGGTGGTCCTCCGGCCCCATCTCCCAGGGGCAATTCTCGGGGAACGCATGGCGTGAGCAGGTGATGACGCGCCAGCCGGCGGCCGAAAAACGCTTGACGGTCGCATGGCCGATGCCGCGGCTTGCGCCCGTGAGAAGCATGATCCGTCGGGTCTGGTTGGACAGGGGCACGCGCGTCCTCAATCTCGGGCGTGAGAAGGCGCGACCCTACTTCGTTGCGCGCGCGAGGTCCATGCGCCTTCGCGCAGCGGCCTCTCCTAAGGGTAGAGCCGCGTCCGCGCCCACCCGTCGCCGGACCGGGTGAAAACGACGCGGTCGTGCAGCCGGAAGGGGCGGTCCTGCCAGAACTCGATCGAGACCGGCGCGATGCGAAAACCCGTCCAGTAGGGCGGGCGGGGAATGCCGCCCACGGCGAATTTGGCCGCAAAGAAGGCCACAGCCTTCTCCAGCGCGAAGCGGCTCTCGAGCGGGCGTGATTGCTGGCTCGCCCAGGCGCCGATCCGGCTGTCGCGGGGCCGGCTCGCGAAGTAGGCATCGGCTTCCGCGTCGCCGACCTGCGTGACAGGGCCGCGCGCGCGCACCTGGCGGCGCAGGCTCTTCCAGTGCAGCACGAGCGCGGCCTTGGGCTGCGCGGCAAGCTCCCGTCCCTTGTTCGATTCGGCGTTGGTGTAGAACACGAAGCCGTGGGCATCGACGCCCTTCAGGAGCACCATGCGCACGTCCGGCAATCCGTCCGCGTCGACGGTCGCCAGCGCCATGGCGTTAGGGTCGTTCGGCTCCGAGCGCTCCGCCTCCTTCATCCAGGCGTCGAACAGCGCGAACGGCTCGCCGACCTCCGTGAAGTCACCGGGCGTTAAGGGTTCCGCGGTTTGATCCTGCATGTGGTGTCCGGGTCGGGGTGCGTGCGTGGCTGGCGTCATGGGGCGTTCTTATAGGTCAGCCTTGATGATGGGCGAAGTGTCGTGTCGGCATGGGCTGGCGCTGGTCGTCGGCGTGGGGTTGACGACCGGCGCATGCAGCGTCTCCGTTCCCGTCGGGTCCCTGGTTGAAGACCAGACCGTGACAGGATCCGTGTCGACGAAAGCCGTCTCACCCTTGTCGGCCGAACTCGGCCCAGAGGACTGGCGCCGCGCCAAGGGGGCGCTCGCCATCGCGCTCGATCCGCAGGGCAACGGCTCGTCCGTGAACTGGGACAATGCCGAGACGGGAATGAAGGGTACGTTCGTCCCGGTCGGCCAGCCGTTCGTGAAAAGCGACGAGGTCTGCCGCGCTTTCCTCGCCACCGTCGTCGGCCAGACCGCGACGGCGTCGTTGCAAGGGACGGCCTGTCGGCCCTCGGGCGGCGAATGGACGATGAAGAGCGTGAAACCCTGGAAAAAGCCGGTTTAGAAAAAGATTTTTCCCACTGATCATGCGGCATCAATGACCTGATCGGCTGAAACGTGAGCGGCGGTCCGGACGCTCTCGCAATTTCGCAATAGGTT
>JAJKJG010000029.1 GCA_021154065.1 Methylobacterium sp. | reverse complement strand
TATCGGGCGATCCGCGACCCGCGCCAGCGCGCCGCCGTGACGGTCGCTCTCGAGCCGGCGAACGGCATCGAGGACGGGGCGCTCGCCGGCGCCTTCGACCTCGTGCTCGCCTGAGCCGCCGGCGCCCGCTATTCTCCCGACATGGTTTACGGCGATGGCGCGCCGGCGGCGCGCCGTAACGCCCGGTTTACGCTCCCGGCCGAAACCGGCCGCAAAGCGAACGAAGGCTGAAGCCGACCGCCCGGATTGATGGCAGTGTCGTCTCGCCGCGGGAACTCTCCCGCGGATCGGAACCACCGGATCGGCGGCGATGTCATCGGTTGCGCTTCGCTCGAGCGACGACACCGGAGCCCGGCCGGCCGGCCGGCGCACGCGCGGGGGGCTGTTCCCGCGCGGCGGGCTGTTCTGGCTGCGCACCACGCTCGGCTCCGCCGCGATCGTGCTCGCGCTTGCGCTTCTGGCGCATGAGCCGCCGCAGGAGCCGGCGCCGCGGCCGGTGCCGGCCGCGATCCTCGTCGCGCCGCCGCCCGCCTGGCAGCCGCTCGCCGACGCGAAGCCGCGCTACGTCGTCGACGCGCCGGCCCTCAAGGGGCTGGCGCAAGGCTTCGAGGCCCGGCGTCACGCCAATGGAGGCCGCGAGGACAAGCTGGTCTACGGCGTCTTCGAGGCCGACGAGCCTTACCTGCGGCTAGCCGTCTTCCGCGGCCCGGACGAGGCCGGTGCGCCCCGGAGCTTCTTCATCGACCTCGCGCGACGCGCCGGCGAGGCCGGGCTCGGCGTCATGCGCACCGCCCGGCCCGCGACCGTGGCGACGAAGCTCGGGACGCTTGAGGCGGCCGAGATCGTGCTCGCCGATGGGCTCGAGCGCCCCTGCCAGGCGTTCCGGCTCAGGAGCGAGGCGGGCTTATCGCTGCATGGCTGGCACTGCGCCGCGGGCGGACAGGCGCCGGACCGGGCCGAGGTCGCCTGCCTCGTCGACCGGCTCGCCGTCCTGCCCTCGGGCGAGGATGCGACCCTCAACGCCGTCTTCGCGCAGGCGGAGCGCCGGCGCGGCGAGGGCTGCCCGTCGCGCACGAGCGAGATCAAGCGCAAATCCGCCTGACCGCCTTCAAGGCGGCGGGTTTACCGCTCCGGAACTTTTGATGCGGCGGTGCCTTTCATTCTGGTCGCGGGGCGCTAACGTGGGCCCGGACAGCTTGGCCGCTCCCCATGAGGTTTCCGATGCGCCGTCTTATCGCCTTCGCCGCGCTCAGCCTTGCCGCCCTCTCGGCCCTCCCCGCCGAGGCCCAGCCCCGCACGTGGCGGCAGAACGGCGAGGTGCTGATCCTCAACGTTCGCCCGCGCAGCTATCTCGACGCCGGCAACGTCGTGCCGGTCGGCTCCATGAACTACCCGACGAGCGGCTACGGCCAGACCGTGTCCCACCTCAACCTGCCGCCCTATCTCGGCATGCGCGAGCGCTTCGGCGCGAGCGTGCTGCCCGATCCGGTCACCAACGGCCCCTTCATCGGCGCCCGCAATCCGTTCGGGGCGATCGGGTACTGATCGGTTCGAAGAACCCCTCTCCCGGACGGGCCCCGATCGAGAGAGGGGTTCGCGGCAGGGCGCTCTTTCAATGCACGGTCGCAAGCTCGATCGGCGCCTCGTCGGACGCGGGCTGGCGCACGAACCCGGTGTGGCCCCAGCTCTTCAGGCTCTGCCACATGCGCCGGTCGAGTCGGAAGCGGTCGACCGGGTAGACGCCGCCGCGGGCCGGAAAGGCCATGAGGCCGGCGCCCTGGAAGGCAAAGCCGCACTTCTCGAGCACCCGCCGCGACGCCGGGTTCACGACCCGCGCCGAGGCGTTGAGCTCGCGCCCGTCCGTGTAGGCGAAGAAGGCGTCGATCATCGCCCGCGCCGCCTCGGTGGCGTAGCCCTGGCCCCAATGGGCGGCGCCAAGCCAGTAGCCGAGGTGGGGCAGCCCGTCCTCAGGGCTCGCCGCGATCCCGACCATGCCGATCGGGCCGTTGCCCTTGCGGGTGATGGCGGCGGTGAGCCCCTGCCCTTCGGTGTTGGCGCGGCGCGCCTCGAGGATGAAGCGGTCGGCAGCTTCCGGCGGATAGGGATGGGGCAGGCGCGCCGTCATCTCGGCGACGGCCTTCTCACCGGCGAGGCGAACGATCGCCTGCGCATCGGCCTGGCGCGGCCAGCGCAGCCAGAGCCGGCGGGTCTCCAGCCGGAAGACGTCGTCGCGGGTGAGGTCGGGGAACATCGTCTTGCTCCGATCCGGACGGCCCTTGCCGGGCCGCAAACGACGAAGGGGAGGTGGCGTCCCACCTCCCCTTGGATCTGGAGCTTGGCCATTTTCGGGCCTGGAGCTCTTCATCCGCCGGTTCGGTTGGACACCGGCGGGAGCTCCTCGTCTTAGCTCTCGCCGTTACTCGGCCGCCTGTTGGGCGGGTACGACCGATACGAAGGCTCGGCCCGCTTTGGTCAGGAAGCGGACGCGCCCGTCGGAGGTGGCAAAGAGGGTGTGGTCCTTGCCCATGCCGACGTTCACGCCCGCGTGCCATTTGGTGCCGCGCTGACGGATGATGATGTTGCCGGCGAGAACGCGCTCATCGCCGAACTTCTTGACGCCGAGACGACGGCCGGCGGAATCGCGCCCGTTGCGCGACGAGCCGCCTGCTTTCTTGTGGGCCATGATGAACTCCGTGACTTCGCTTTAGCGGGATTCGCCCAAAAAGGCACCCCGAAAATTGCTACTCGGCGGCCGGCTCGCCGCTCTCGGCCTTCTTCTTGCGCGGGGCGCGGGGCTTCTTCGCGACGTCGGCATCGGGAGCTGCGGGAGCCGCTTCCGCCCCCGCCGGCTCAGGGGCGGCCTCGACCGGCGCCGCCTGTGCCGGCCTTGCGCCGCCGGTCAGGATCTCGGTGATCCGCACGACGGTGAAGTCCTGGCGGTGGCCGCGCTTGCGCTTCGAGTTCTGGCGGCGCCGCTTCTTGAAGGCGATGACCTTCGGGCCCCGCGTCTGCTCGACGACCTCGCCGGCAACCGTCACCCCCTGGACGGTCGGGCCGCCAAGCTCGGTGCCGTTGTCGTTCGTGAACATCAGCACCTCGCCGAAGGTGACGCTCTCGCCGGGCTGGGCGTCGAGCTTGGCGATGGTGATCACGTCCTTGGCGGCGACGCGGTATTGCTTGCCGCCGGTCTTGATCACTGCGAACATCGTTCTTCCTCGTGTTCGTGCCGGGCTCTTCGCGAGGAGCTCGCGGGGCCGGCTTCTTGGCAGTTCGGCTTTAGGAACGCGGGCGTCGGGACGACCGCAAACACAAGCGCGCGGACGAGGGCCCGCGCGCGAAGGCCGGGAGATAAGCCGGCAGCGCCCGCCTGTCAATGTTGCGGCGATGATCCGACGATGATGCGGGCGAGCCCCGACGATGTTGCCCATCATCGGCCGCAGCGCTCGTCGCGCCGCCGGACGCGGGGCTAGTCCGTCAGCGGCCGCGCCTCCTCGGGCAGCATGATCGGGATCCCGTCGCGGATCGGATAGGCGAGCCGCGCCTGGCGGCTGACGAGCTCCTGCTTCTCGACGTCGTAGTCGAGCCGGCCCTTGGTCAGCGGGCAGACCAGGATCTCGAGCAGCTTCGGGTCGATGCGGGTCGCCTCGACCGGGGTCTCGTCCGCCATGTTCATCCTCCGCTACTGCAGGGTCGGCTCCGAGCCGTCGCCGCCGTGGGCGCGGGCGAGCTCGATCTCGGTGATCGCGACGAGCATCTCGGCCCGGGTCTTGAGGTCCGGCGCCTCGAGCAGCGCCTGCTTTTCCTTCGGCCCGAACGGGCTCATCATCGAAAGCGCGTTGACGAGCGCCTCGTTCGGCGCCTGCTCGACCCCCTTCCAGTCGAGCTTGAGGTCGGTTGCCTCGGCAAAGGCCCGCAAGGCCGTGAGGACCGCCGCCCGGTCGACCTCGTCCTCGCCGGCGCGGGCGACGAAATCGGCCGCGAAAGGCAGGAAACTGACCCGGCAGAGCCGGAACGGCAGCGTCGTCGGCGCCTCCTCCTCGACCCGGAACCGGGCGATGCCGGACAGGGTGATGAGATAGCGTCCGTCGCCGGTCTCGGCGAATTGGGTGATGCGTCCGGCGCAGCCGACCCCGTACAGCTTCGGCACGAGCGCGGTGCCGCCGCCATCGGGATCGGGCTGGATCATACCGACGAGGCGGTTCGTGCGCAGCGCCTCGTCGACCATGGCGAGATAGCGCGGCTCGAAGATGTTGAGCGGCATCTGTCCGCGCGGCAGGAGCAGCGCGCCCGGCAACGGGAAGACCGGGATCACGTCGGCGAGGTCCTGCGGTCCCCGATAGACGACGTTCATGCCCATGTCCGCGGCCTCGCCGGGCTCGTCAGGCGAACAGCACCGACGACAGCCGCCGCCGCCCGAGCACCGTCATGTCGTCGGTCGGCCCCCAGGCCTCAAAGAACTGGACGAGCTGCTTGCGCGCCGCCTCGTCGTTCCAGGTGCGCTCGCGCCGGACGATGTCGATCAGCGCATCGATCGCCTCCTCGCGGCGGCCGCGGGCGTTGAGCGCCAGGGCGAGGTCGAAGCGGGCCTGATGGTCGAGCGGGTTCGCCTCGAGCCGGCGCTCGAACTCGCCGGTGTCGCCGAGCGACGCCGCTTGCTCGGCGAGCTCGATCGCGGCGCGGGCGCCGACGATCGCCGGGTCGTTCTCCTTGGCGCTCGGCGCCATGGCGAGAAAGCGCTTCGCGCCGTCGAGATCGTCGAGGTCGAGATGCAGCTTCGCCAAGGCCGCGATGGCGGCGACGTTCTCCGGGTCCTGCGCCAGCACGGCGGCGTAGAGCTCGGCGGCGCCGCCGGCGTCCCCCTCCGCGGCCCGCGCATCGGCCTGGGCGAGGAGGTCCTCGGCCGGGCTCGGGCCGACCGGGCCGACGAGGCGTTCGATGAAGCCCTTGACCTGACTCTCGGGCAGCGCGCCCATGAAGCCGTCGACCGGCTGGCCCTTGGTGAAGGCGATCACCGCCGGGATCGACTGGATGCCGAGCTGGCCCGGGATCTGCGGGTGCTCGTCGATGTTCATCTTGACGAGCTTGACCTTGCCGCCGGCGGCCTTCACCGCCTTCTCGATCACCGGCGTCAGCTGCTTGCACGGGCCGCACCACGGCGCCCAGAAATCGACCAGCACGGGCTGCTTCGACGATTCCTGGATGACGTCCTGGCGGAACGCGGCGGTGGTCGTGTCCTTGACGAGCCCGTCGGCTGCGGCGGGATTTTCGGCGAACATATTTTCTGCCTCTGGACGGCGGTGCCGGGGAAACGAAATCTAGGCCGAAGATGGGGATGGCACGACTTCGCCGCAATTCTCGCCCGGCGGCTCGGGCAGACGCATGATCCGCGACGCGTGACCGGTCGCGGCGAAGAACTTCAGGAGGCCGGCCCGTGACAGCCCCGTCGTCGCGGAATTCACGAGCGGGTGGAAATTGACCGGATCGCCGCGCATCAGCGCCTCGTCGAGGACGAGCGTCACCTGCCGCGCGCGATCGTTGACGAGCCCGAAGGGCGTCACCGAGCCGGGCTCGACGCCGAGGATCAGGCGCAGCTGCTCGGCCGAGCCGAAGGACAGCCGCCCGGAGGCGCCGATCGCCTCGTGCAGCCGCTTGAGGTCGATGCGGGTCGCGGCCTCGGCGACGACGAGGAAGAGGCGGCCCTTCTTGTCCTTGAGGAACAGGTTCTTCGAGTGCCCGCCCGGGATCTCCTGCTTGATCGCCTGCGATTGCGCGACTGTGAAGACCGGGACATGCTCGTAGGTCCGGGTCTCGACGCCGAGGCGCTCGAGGAGCGAGAAGAGGTCGGCGGGCGTGGCGGGCAAGCGGACGGCTCCGGCAGGAGCCGGCTTCTAGCGGCCCGGCCGCGGCGCCTCAAGGCCGGCAAAGGTGCAGGGCTGGGCGCGGGGCCGAGCCTGCGATTGCGCACCCCTTGCAAAACCGCTTCGGGTCGGGCACATGAGGCGCCTCGCAACGGCGCTCCGGCGCCGCGGAGCGCGGGTGTAGCTCAGGGGTAGAGCACAACCTTGCCAAGGTTGGGGTCGAGGGTTCGAATCCCTTCGCCCGCTCCAAATTCTCTTCGAGAGATCAAAAACTTACGAACCGGGCTGCCAAAGCGGCCCGGGTCACTTTTGCATCCGGGGTTCCGCCGGGGTTCCGCTTGACGAGGTGCTGTCCGGTTATTTCCGGGTACCCGTCGAGCTGCCACACCACGCTTGACGGCCTTTGCATCTGCATATTTCACCGTGGTCGCGCTCTCGCAGAGTGCTAGTCGCAATGAGATGGCGCAGTTCCGCATTTTAATTTGCCCGTGGATCTGCCGGATTGGAGCCCACTGGCAAGGGCAGTAAGCCGACTCCGCTCCGCTCCGGCCCGCTGCTCCTCCGCCTTGACGTTGGTAGCGAGTAGCTTCTTCTGAAGCTCGAGCGTTTCCAGTGGCATTCACGTCCATACCGTCGGCGGCAATCTGATCTGTCTCTATCGTAAGAAGCTGCTGACCCTTCCTAACGCTGTCCCCTTGCTCGTCCTTGCCCTCGGCTCCGCTCTTCTTCCGGTCATCCGCGCCGCGACCTCGAGTCGCGTAGCTCGTCCTGCTAGTGGTGCAGACGTCGTGCAGTTCCAGCTCGGCGGGCGGTTGTCCCGGCACCTGAGCAATGATGTAAAAAGCCCCCGCACATGTCGCGCGAGGGCTCGGGTGGTGAAGAGGTAACACCGCCCAGGACCGACCGGGAAAAATCCCGTTTGCAGGCGGCCCGCTAAAAAACACGGCGAGCTGGGACAAGTTCCATGCGCCACCGACAACGACACCGCCCGGGAACGCTTTAGGCAGCCATCGCCGGCTCTTCCTCGACCGAGCGCGGCGGCTCTCGATTATGTGGGGTCGCCGGGCATTGCGAATTGATAGTTTTCCGGGCTAGACACCTCGTAAGCGCCTCGTTCGCTGAAGCACTCGCGTTCGTCCAATCGGTCTACGGCCCAGCCCGACGCTCGTCGCGATAAACCAACTAACGATCATCCCGAGCACCAGCGGCCTGCGGCCCGTAGCCCGAAGAGGCCTAATTCGTTGTTATTAGGTGTAGAGAGCTATCATGAAGCGCCCAGGGCGAAATAGATTGCCAAAATATTACGAGGTGGGCTGGCCGTTGATCCTCCCCCTTTGAAGTGGACCGCCCTGAGGTATGGCTTTCGAGCCAAGGAGGACCACGATGCCGAGGAAGAGACACAAGCCCGAGGAGATCGTTGCG
>JAJKJG010000028.1 GCA_021154065.1 Methylobacterium sp. | reverse complement strand
GGCGCGACGCGCTCGATGACGTTGCCGGTCGTCGGCGCGGCGTTCCAGCCCGAGGTCATGAAGCCGTGCGTGCCCTCGACCGCCTGCGGCTCGTCGAGGATCGTCAGGAAGACGTATTTCGGCTTGTCCATGGGATACACGGCCGTGAAGGTGTTGAGATTCTTGGTCTTGGAGTAGCGGCCGTGGACGACCTTCTCGGCCGTGCCGGTCTTACCACCGACGAAGAAGCCGGCAATCGCCGCCGCCGAGGCCGAGCCCTTGGTGGCGTTGAGGCGCATGATGAACCGCATCGCCTCGCTGGTCTCTGGCTTGATGATCCGGACGCCGGCCTCGCGCGCCTCCTCCTCGGAGCGCTTGAGGAAGGTCGGCTTGATCATGATGCCGCCGTTGACGAGCGCGCCGACCGCCATCAGCGCCTGCAGCGGCGCGACCGCGATGCCGTGGCCGAAGGCGATCGTGATGGTGTTGAGCTCGCCCCATTTCGACGGCACGATCGGCAGCGCGTTCTCGGGCAGCTCGGTGACGAGGCGCTCGAGCTGGCCGCTCTTGCGCAGGAAGGCCTTGTGGCCCTCGACGCCGACGCCGAGCGCCATCTTGGCGGTGCCGATGTTCGAGGAGTGGATGAACACCTCGGGCACCGTCATGACGCGGTGCTGGGCGTGATAGTCGCCGATCTTGAACTTGCCCCAGTGCAGCGCCCCGCGCGCGTCGAGCGACGAGTTGATGGTGAAGCGGCCTGAGTCGAGCGCCATCGCGGTCGTCAGCGCCTTGAAGGTCGAGCCCATCTCGAAGACGCCGACATTGATGCGGTTGATGCGGTCCTTCTCGAGCGCGTCGACCGGGTTGTTCGGGTCGTAGTCCGGCAGCGACACGAGGGCGATGACCTCGCCGGTGACGACGTCCATGACGGCGCCGGCGGCGGCCTTGGCCTTGTATTTCGCCAGGCTCTTGACGAGCTCGTCCCTGAGCGCGTGCTGGACACGCAGATCGAGCGAGAGCTGCACCGGTTTCAGGTCGGTCGAGCTCACCGCGAAGCCGAAGCCGTTTAGGTCCTTCAGGCCCTGGCCGTCGATGTATTTCTCGATGCCGGCGATGCCGGCGTTGTCGATGTTGGCGAAGCCGAGCACATGCGCGCCGGCAACGCCGTTCGGATAGATGCGCTTGTTCTCGGGCAAGAAGCCGACGCCGGGGATGCCGAGCCGGTGCACCTCGGCCTGCTGGCGCGGCGTGACCTCGCGCTTGATCCAGATGAAGCCCTTCCTCTGGCCGGCGCCGCCGAGCTTCTGGCGCAGCTCGCGGGCGTTGAGGTCGGGCAGCACCGCCGTCAGGAGCTCGACCGCCTCGTCCTTGTCGACGACCTTGCGCGGATCGGCGAAGACCGAGACGACCTTGATATCGGTCGCCATCACCTCGCCGTTGCGGTCGAGGATGTCGGGGCGCGCCGCCGCGATCTCGCGGCTGGCGGCGCGGTTCAGCGCCGAGCGGCCGTCGGCGAGCGCGATATAGGCGAGCCGGCCGCCGATGGCCCCGAACAGCCCGAGGAAGACGATCGCGACGAGCCCGACCCGGCCGGTGCTCTTGTCGACGCGCAGGCGGAACAGCTCGCAGATCATCGCCCAGCTTCGGCGCAGGCGCCCAGGGCGCGCGGCGGCGGCAGGTTCTGCGGCAGCGGTCGCGGTCGTCATCGTCACCTCCGCGGCGTCGTCGAGCCGGTGGTGCGCGGATCGGCGCGCTTCTCCTTCGGCGTCGTCGCGCCCTGGAGGAGGCGCGCGATCTCGTCGGTCTTCGGCGCCTTGTCGGGCAGGTCGGAGAGTCGCGCCAGCTGCGCGACCGCCGTCGGCTGCAGGTCGAGATGGCGGTCGACCGCGGCCTGGAGCCGGTCGGGGCGGTTGAGATACTGCCAATCGGCCTTGAGTATCGCGATCGAGTCGCGCTCGCGCTGGATGCGCACCTTCACCTTCGCGACCTGCTCGGCCCAGTACAGGCTCTCGTACTTGATCGAATACGCATACGCGGCCGAGCCGATGAGGCAGATCACGGCGACGATGTTGAGGAAGCGGATCATCGCCGCGCTCCCTTGTCGGGCAGCGAGGCCAGGGCCTCGAGGGCGGTGAGCGGCTCCTGCGGCGGCGCCTCGGTGCGCTCCGCGGCGCGCAGCTTCGCCGAGCGCGCGCGGGGGTTTCGCGCCGCCTCGGCCTCGCTTGCCGCGACCGGGCCTTTCGTCACCGCGGCAAAGCTCGCGGCCGCGGCCTCGCCGCGCGGCAGATGGCGCGAGAGGCCGGGAGCGCGGCCGGTACGGACGGCGAGGAACTGCTTCACGATCCGGTCCTCGAGCGAATGAAACGTCACGACCGCGAGCCGGCCGCCGGGGCGCAGCACGCGCTCGGCGGCGTGGAGCGCGCGCACGAGCTCGCCGAGCTCGTCGTTGACGGCGATGCGCAGGCTCTGGAACACGCGGGTCGCGGGGTGGATGCCGCCGGGCTCGGCCCGGACAAGGCCGGCGACGAGCTCGGCGAGCTCGCCCGTCGTCTCGATGCGGCCCTTGCGGCGGCGCTCGATCACGGCGCGGGCGACGGCGCGCGCGCGGCGCTCTTCGCCGAAATGGAAGAACACGTCCGCGAGCTCGGCCTCGGAGGCGCGGTTGACGAGGTCGGCGGCGCTGTCGCCGTCGCGCTCCATGCGCATGTCGAGCGGCCCGTCGCGGCGGAAGGAGAAGCCGCGCTCGGCCTCGTCGAGCTGCATCGACGACACGCCGATGTCGAGCACGACGCCGTCGACGCCGTCGCTGAAGCCCGCCTCCGCGACGACCCGGTCGAGGTCGCCGAAGCGGGCCGGCACGAGCACGAGCCGGCCCTTCGCCTTCAGCACCATGCCGGCGCCGCCGGCGATCGCATCGGGATCGCGGTCGATCGCGACGACGTGGGCGCGGCGGCTTGCGGCGAGGATGCCCTGCGTGTAGCCGCCGGCCCCGAAGGTGCCGTCGACGAAGACGCCGCCACGCTCGGCCGCGAGCGCGTCGAGCATCTCGGAAAGCAGCACCGGCACGTGCCGCGCCGGCGCGGCCTCGACCGGCGTCGCGGCGCGCGCCATCATCGCGGCGCTCCGGCCGGCGCCCCCGGCGCCGGCGCCCCGGCGCCCCAGGATTTCCGCAGCTCGCGGACCTTGGTCCGCGCCTCCGAGAGGTGCGCCGCGAAAGCGTTCGGCTCCCAGATCTGGAACTTGTGCCCGAGCCCGACGAAGGCAACCGCGTCGGCGATGCCGGCATGGCTCTTCAGGCTCTCGGTGAGGACCGCCCTGCCCTCCGGATCGACCTTGAGGATCTCGCTCGTGCCGTAGAGCGCCGTCGCGAGCCGGTCGCGCTCCTCCGAATAGGGCGAGAAGCCCAGGAGGAAAGCCTCGATCTCCGCCATCAGCGTATTGCCGCCGGCGTCGAGCGCCGGCGCATCGAGCGCCGGATGGACGTAGAGCCCCTCGAAGCCGTCGCGGGCGAGCACGGCCCGGAACGGCGCCGGGATCGACACGCGCCCCTTGGCGTCGAGGCGGCTCGCGAAATTCGACACGAAGCGGTTCATGGCCCGCGCGCTCTGCCCCCAAGAACGCCGCCCCCGCGGCGAACCCGCCGTCACGGTGGCGCGGGCGCGCGGACGCGACGCTGCTTTCGCAGCCGCGGCCGATTGGCCTCTCCGGACCCACCGTGGACGGGATGGCTAGGGATAGCATGGGCCTACATGGGCGTCAACGAACGGCGACGCTTTGCAGACCTTCGCCGCAGACCTGGAAAGCGCCTGTTCCGATAAGACCCGCTTAGGGTTAAGGAACGGTAAGAAATTTTTGTGTGGGCGGGGCTGATCGCCGCCCGCGACCGGTCCCGAATCGGAGGCTTCCCCGAAATGCTCGCCCGTCTCGCGCTTGCGCTTCTGATTCTCGCCGCGACCGCGGCCGGCGCCGAGGCCCATCACGTGATGGGCGGGACGACGCCGCAGACGCTCGCGCAGGGCCTCCTCTCCGGCCTCGCCCATCCGGTGATCGGTCTCGATCATCTCGCCTTCACGGTCGCGGCCGGGCTCCTTGCGGCGCGGCTCGCGCCGCCGCTCGCGCCCGCCGTGCTGATGCCGCTCGCCTTCCTCGTCGCGGGCGCGGTCGGCGCGAGCCTGCACCTTGCCGGCGTCGACCTGCCCGGTGCCGAGATCGCGGTCGCGCTCTCGGTCCTGGCGCTTGCCGGGCTCATCCTGTCGGGCCGCACGCTGCCGGCGCTGAGGCTCGCGGCGCTGTTTGCCGCGGCGGGCCTGTTCCACGGCCACGCGCTCGCCGAGAGCATCGTCGGGGCCGAGCCGGCGCCGCTCGCCGCCTATTTCGCCGGCCTCGTCGCGGTGCAATACGCGATCGCACTTGCCGCCATGCTGGCGGCGCGCTGGATCGCGGCCGAGCGGCCGGCGCTGTCGCGGCCCGCCGCGACCGCCGCCGGCATCGCCATCGCCGCCGTCGGCATCGGCGCCCTCGTCGCCGGCATCTGATCAGAACTGCACGAAGCTCGGGCGCCCCGGCTCCGGCCCCGCGGCTCCCAACGGTTAGCGGCAATTTAACCGCTTGCCGACAATGCTCCCCGTTGGCGGGGTGGGGGAACAACCGTGCAGCAATCGGACCGGCGCGCGGAGCCGCGCAACCCCGAGCTCCTCTGGGGCAAGGCGATCTTCAAGGACGTCGCCAAGGACTGCGTCATCAACGACCTGTCGACCTCCGGCGCGCGGCTGCGGCTGACCGCCTTCGCGGCGCTG
Organism: Methylobacterium sp.; assembly: GCA_021154065.1. The sequence goes on along the minus strand of JAJKJG010000028.1, from coordinate 8,367 downwards.
CCGGACAGGTTCGACCTGTTCATCTTCGACACCCGCCGCACCTACAAGGCGGCGGTGCAGTGGCGCGCCGGCGACCAGGCCGGCGTCGTCTTCGAGCAGGTCGGCGACGTCGACGACACGCTCGTCACGGCGCTCGTCGACCGCATGCAGCACCTCGAGACGGTGGTCCAGGATCTTGCCGCGATGGTGGCGGATTTGCGCGGCGTCGGGGCGAAGGCGGCAGGGTGATCGCGTCGCGGGGGCCTACCGAATAAAGCCGTCGCGCCTCACCGCCCCGCCGCGGCGTCATCCCCGGTCAGCGTCTCCAGGAACGCCACGAGATCCTCCCGCTCCGCCTCGCTCAGCACGATCGGCTGCATCAGCGGCGAGCGGCTCGGGCGGTCGAGACCGCCGGTTTCGTAGTGCTTCACCGCATCGAGGAGGGTCGGGGCGGCGCCGTTGTGCATGTAGGGCGGGCGCAGCGCGACCGAGCGCAGCGTCGGCGTCTTGAAGGCGAACTGCATCAGCGCGTCCTTGTCGACGCGCCCGCGCCCCGGGTCGGTCGTCGTCGTGCCGATGTCGTAGAACCTGTCGTCGGTGAAGCGCCAGCCGCCATGGCAGGCAAAGCAGTTGGCTTGGCCGGCAAAGAGCGCGAAGCCGCGCTTAGCCGCCGCCGGGATCGCCGCCTCGTCGCCTTCGACCCAGGCGTCGAACGGCGCCCGTCCGGGCTCGAGCGTGCGCTCGAAGGCGGCGATCGCGGTCGCGATCGAGTCGATTTCGACGCTTAAGCCGGGCAGCGCCGCGGCGAACTGCGCCGCATAGGCCGGGTCGGCGCGGATGCGCGCCACGATGGCCTCGACCTTCACCGGCGCGTCGGTGTCGCGCATCGACATCGAGCCGGTCTCGATCGAGGCCTTGGCCTGCGCCTCGAGCGTCGGGCTGCGGCCGTCCCAGCCGACCGGCGCGTCGCCGGCATGGCCGAGCCCGATCAGTGGCTGCGACTTGCGCGAGGTGAGCTTGCCGGAATCGTTGCGGCTCTTCGCCTCGGTGACGCCCCAGCCGAGCGCCGGGAAGTGGCAGCTCGCGCACGCCGTCGTGCCGGAGGCGGAGAGCCGCGGCTCGAAGAACAGCGCCCGGCCGAGCCCGACGAGGGCGGCGTTCGCGACCGGCCGCGGCGGCGGACGCCGGTACTCCTGCCGCAGCGTCGCGAGGTCCTCCGGCGAGAGGGCCTGGGCCGGGAGGCCGACAGTGATCCCGACGACGCCGGCAACCGCGAAGCCGAGCGCCGCCGCAAGCCGGCGTCCTGATTTGCGCAGCGCCATCGGCCTAAAGGGCTCCGCCGCGAACGGACGATAGCATGGCAACCTCCACCGAAGGTGGCCCCCGAGCCATATTGCACCGTCGCGCCGACGCTCGTCCAGGCCGCGGCGTTCGGCAGCGGCCCGGCGCCTCCGGGGCGGGCTTCCGACAAGCCCGCCGCAAGCCCTCGAAAAAGCCCCGCTCGGAGCGACCCTCGCGGGGCAAAGTTTACGGAGGGGTTAGGGGGTCTCGTCGGGATTGGGGAAATCCGACAGCCTCCGCGCCGATTCAACCTTCGATGAAGAAGCGGGTTCCGGCGCTCAGCGACAGATGAAAGTCGCGCAAAGTGCGGCTCCGACCAACAGCCCGACCACGAGCGTGTTGAGCAGCAGCAGGAGCGTGAACCCGTGGGCGCGGAGCGTCTCGACCATGGCGGCAGCCTAACCAGCCCGACCCGCAAAGAAAAAGGGCGGCCGAGCCGCCGCCCTCAGAGTTGTTCCTCCTCCCGACAGGAAGGGGCACGGGAGAGGCGAATCAACGGTAGCCGCGCCGCCCTTCGCGGAGCTGTATCGGGTCGATTGGTTTTTAACCAAACAGCCCGGCGAGTGAGCCGGGCTTTATGCATGGAGAACGGTGGATGAAGCGCTTGCGTGCCGACATCTTCGGGAGGCGCTCGCTTGCTCTCGGTCCCGATCGTGGTGCGGGTTGACGAGGATTACCGGGCCTGCCGTGCGCCCCTGGAGCTGCCGGTGCCGTGTACGCTCGGCCTGATCGCGCACCGCAAGAACCCGAAGGAACCGGCGCTCGCTATCGTGCGCGAGGCCCTCGTCGGGCTGAATGGTGCGAGGGCGACATTGTATGAAAATTACAGGAGATTGCGGTTGCCAAACCCATCAACAGCGCTGAAGGGGATCTTTGGCGAAACACCTCGCCCCGGCTGACGAGCGCTCAGCGATCCTCGCGAGGATCGTTCGGCATAAGGCACCTGTGAATGCGCACGCTGCAACAAACTTGCCCAAATCGCCTCCGGGAACTAGCTCAAGATCAATATCCATTGGGTCACGTTCCCATTGCTTGGCAAGGCGAGCGAGGGTTTCGCGGCCGCTCCGATTAACTCTAGAGGGTGGCCAAACCCCAAGAGCGAGCCTGTATTGAATCTCGTTACGGACTTGGCTCAGCCAACTCGACCCGGCTCCACGGAACTGTAGTATCGTCCGGAGCGCATCGAGCTTAAGGAACACGTTTCTGGCGTCATCCGGGGCAAGACGACCGAGCAACACTTGCTCGGTGGTCTCCTCTAAGAACGTTCCAAAAATCTTCCAGAACGTCTCGTGAGCGCCGCCCACCCGCCCTCTAGCGCGTGTGAGGGAGAATCCAGTTTGTTCAGAGTTGAGAATGCAGTGATAGAGGCCGGTCTCCAGCACAAATCCCGGCTGACGCTCAACCGCGGCCGCAAGCCGCCGCAGTTGGGTGACGTGAACGGGATCAAGGTACGAGCAACTTTGGCCTAGGAGTCTCAACAGGCTATGGCCCGCATAAAACGCCGCGTAGTAGAGCTTGATCATGCCCCAAGGTAGCGTTTCACCACGCTCCAACTCATCTTCTAACGACGACAGCGTTACAAAAGCGGCAGAGGCAAGACGACATGCATCGCCACCCATTGCCGAAGCGACAAACGCCGGCTCCCGGAAATCGATCGCTATGCTTTGCTGAACATCGTCAAATTCAAGGATGAATCCGGCCTGGATTGGTGATGTTTTCCTTTAGATCGTACTCCCGGAGGCCGGCTATACATGCGTGAAGGTAAGAACTAAGCACCTCATACACATAGGTTGCATCGCTACCAGAGAATGAATCCCCGACTGACTTCAACGCGTTATTAAATGTTACTCGCGAAATCTTACCCTTCTTCTTTTCTGTCGGACTCATCAGTCCAAATAAAGGACTGTTAGGATCTTTATCAAACAAGTCGAACACATCACGATATAGTGCCTCAGATCCAGACTCAGTATCGGCTAACCGCTTAATATCGAGCAGCAGCTCGTTTGGAACCGGCCTTTGCTTAGTGTTGATGTCCATAAATAGCCGGCATTCCTCAGTTCGATTGAGACCATTGTAAATAACCACAGGCACGCGTAAACGAGACTTCGCTAGCCTGAAACCGAACACCCTGTGCTGCCCGTCCAAGATTAGAAAGGCGCGCGGGGTTTTTTGAAAGCTGAGCGTCCGCGTTGTCCTGCGGTACTGTAAATCCGCGTCGGTCTGTGCCGAGAGAACGATGGAACTGGGGATCGTCCCGAAACCGCTGTCGATACAGTTGGCGATGTCCCTGGCACGCCGCTCATCAAGAGCCCGCTGAAATCCTTCGATCGGCTCCTCGTTACGAGGCTCTACAATGCACGTTTCCGCCAGCACATCGCTCGGCATGGACAGCGTAAAAAATCGATGCTTGCCTTGTGTGATCAAGCTCGCCGTGTAACTGATCCGGCCCTCTCCCTCAGATTCAGCGACATCCTCTTCTTGCGGCTCATCCCGTATACCAAGCCGTCGAAGCCCCTGAGTAAGCTGCCTGATCGCCACGCCCAAACCCCTGATTTACGGCCGCAACGCAAGCCTTTGATGATGGATTTCTAGGTCCCGGGCCACGTCATCAATGCCAACGCGACACGGTTGGTATAGCGGAATCGAACTCGGACAGATAGCGGTGCAGGTGCTTCTCTATACGGCGCGCCCGAGATTCGCTCGGGCAGCTCCGGACCCGCAACCCCCTCTTCGACATACTCGCAGCGTCCTTCGACATGATGCGCTCCGACGCGCAACATGATCGGCGCCGACGCGCATCATGATCGGGCTTTTGCCGCGTCATCGTCGGCATCATCTCGCGGCCGCCGCCGCGCCGGCCCGGGTCCGGCGCGACCCGCAGGGTCGGGTGGAAGCCGCTTTTACGGCCGACACGGCGCTTGCGTTCTATCTCACATAAAGATATGTTTATGTCTCGCTCACAGCACGGGGCAGCCATGAACGACGCGTCCGCCGGATTGTCCGAGACCCTGGAGGCTCTGCGGGCCGCCGCCGAGGAAACCCGGCTGCGGATGCTCGCGCTTTTGGCCGAGGGCGAGCTCTCGGTGTCGGATTTGACCGATATACTGGGCCAATCGCAGCCGCGAATCTCGCGTCATCTCAAGCTCTTGGCCGAGGCCGGCCTCGTCGAGCGGCACCGCGAAGGCGCCTGGGCCTTCTTCCGGCTCGGCGAGCGCGCCGCCTCGGCCCAGATCCTGCGCGCCATCCTGTCGGCCCTCGACGGCAGCGACCACCGGCTCGCCGGCGACCGCGTTCGCTTGGCCGAGGTGCGGGCGAGCCGCTCGGTCGCGGCGCGCGCCTTCTTCGAGCGCCTGGCGCCGAACTGGGACCGGCTGCGCTCGCTCCACGCCGCCGAGGACGAGGTCGAGGCCGCGATCCTCGACGCCGTCGGCCCGAAGCCGGTCGGCAGCCTCCTCGACCTCGGCACCGGCACCGGCCGCATGCTGCAGCTCCTCGGACCGCGGGCGCGCCGCGCCGTCGGCCTCGACTCAAGCCATGCCATGCTGTCCGTCGCCCGTGCCAACCTCGAGAAGGCGGGCCTGCGGGTCGAGCTGCGCCAGGGCGACGTCTACGCCCCGCCTTTCGCGCGGGGCACCTTCCACCTCATCGTCGTCCACCAGGTGCTGCACTATCTCGACGATCCGGCCCGGGCCCTCCGCGAGGCGGCAAAGCTGCTCGCGCCGGGCGGGCGCATCCTCGTCGTCGATTTCGCGCCGCACGGCCTCGAGTTCCTGCGCGAGGCCCAGGCGCATCGCCGGCTCGGCTTCTCGCGCGAGCAGGTCGCGACCTGGCTCGCCGAGGCCGATCTCGACTGCACGCTGACGCGCGAGATCGCGCCGCCGAAAGCCGGCGACGACCAGCTCACCGTGTCGCTCTGGCTCGGCGAGGACGCCCGCGTCATCACCGATTGGCCGCTCTCCGCATCGAACCGCGAGGTCGCCTGATGTCCTCCGCCTTCCGCCCGAGCCGGCACGGCGCCCGGCGCATCCGCGTCTCCTTCGAGTTCTTCCCGCCGAAGACCCCCGAGATGGAGGCGACGCTCTGGGCCTCGGTCGAGCGTCTCGCGCCGCTCAACCCGAACTTCGTCTCGGTGACCTACGGCGCCGGCGGCTCGACGCGCGAGCGCACGCACAACACCGTCGCCCGCATCGTGCGCGAGACGTCCCTGCGCCCCGCCGCCCACCTCACCTGCGTCGCCGCATCGAGGGCGGAGGTAAACGAGGTGGTCGAGTCGTACTGGGACGCCGGCGTGCGCCACATCGTGGCGCTGCGCGGCGATCCGGTCGCCGGCATCGGTGCCAAATACGAGCCGCATCCCGGCGGCTACGAGCAGACCTGCGACCTCGTCGCCGGCATCAAGAAGATCGGCGATTTCGAGGTCTCGGTCTCGGCCTACCCGGAGAAGCACCCCGAGGCGGCCTCGCTCGAGGCCGACATCGACGCGCTCAAGCGCAAGGTCGATTGCGGCGCCGACCGGGCCATCACCCAGTTCTTCTTCGACAACGACCTGTACCTTCGCTACGTCGACGCCGTGCGGGCGCGCGGCATCGACATCCCGCTCGTGCCCGGCATCCTGCCGGTGCAGAACTTCAAGCAGGCGGCAAATTTCGCGGCGCGGGCGGGCGCGAGCGTCCCGGCGTGGCTGGAGCATCGGTTCGAGGGGCTCGACCAGGATATCGACACCCGCAAGCTCATCGCCGCCGCGGTCGCGGCCGAGCAGGTGCTCGACCTCGTCGACCGCGGTGTGACCGAGTTCCACTTCTACACCATGAACCGTGCCGATCTCGTCTATGCGGTCTGCCATCTCCTCGGCTTGCGGCCGCAGGCCGCGGCGGCCGAGAAGGCGGCGGCCTGAAGAGACCGGGAGAGGTTCCGATGGCGGATAAGATCTCGGACGAGCTTCGAGCCGAAATCCAGGCGTTCCAGGCCGAATTGCGGGTCCGTGCGGAGCAGCATGAGCAGGCCATGAAGCTGCCGAGCGCCCTCGATCTCCCGCCCCTCGACACGGCAAACCTCGACATGCCGCAGATCAGGGCGCTCATATCCCAGCGCTATGAGCAGGTCCGGTTCGACAAGCGGCTGCGGGAGCTCGAAGGGCGCATCGCCGAGATCGAGTCTCGGAATGGCTGAGCCCGACAACCTTATCCTCGCCCTTCTGCGCGAGCTGCGGGCCGAGCTCGACCGGCAAGACAAGGCCCGCCGCGCGCTCGAGGCGCGGTTCGACAACTTAGGCAGGCGGTCAACGGCGAGTCGGTTCTCGGCCGCTACGCAACAGCCGAAGTGGAGGGGCGTCTCGAACAGATCGAGAAGCGGCTCGCCACTCTGGAAATGCGCCGTTGAGACAAAGAGAGAGAGAGATGATGTCCGAGTCCAGCGTACGCCCCGCCGACGGCGCCGAGGTCCTTGCCGCGCTGCGCAAGGCAGCATCCGAGCGCATCCTCGTGCTCGACGGCGCCATGGGGACCGAGATCCAGGCGCTCAAGCTGTCGGAAGCCGATTTCCGCGGCGAGCGCTTTGCCGCGCACGCCCATGATCTCAAGGGCAACAACGATCTTCTCATCCTGACGCAGCCGGACGCCATCCGGGAGACCCACCTGCACTATTTCCGCGCCGGAGCGGACATCGTCGAGACCAACACCTTCTCGGGCACGTCGATCGCGCAGTCCGATTACGGCCTCGAGGCGATCGTCTACGAGCTCAACCGCGAAGGCGCGCGGCTCGCGCGGGAGGCCGCGGTCGAGGCCGAGAAGGAGGACGGCCGGCGCCGCTTCGTCGCCGGCGCCGTCGGGCCGACGAACCGCACGCTCTCGATCTCGCCGGACGTCAACAATCCGGGCTACCGCGCCGTCACCTTCGACCAGGTCCGCGACGCCTACGCCGAGCAGGTGCGCGGTCTCGTCGACGGCGGCGCCGAGCTCATCCTCATCGAGACGATCTTCGACACGCTCAATGCCAAGGCGGCGATCTTCGCGACGCAAGGCGTCTTCGCCGAGCGCGGGGTGAAACTGCCGATCATGATCTCGGGCACGATCACCGACCTCTCCGGGCGCACGCTCTCGGGCCAGACCCCGACCGCGTTCTGGCACGCGATCCGCCACACCGAGCCGTTCGCGGTCGGCCTCAACTGCGCCCTCGGCGCGCGCGAGATGCGGGCCCATATCGAGGAGATCGCCAAGGTCGCCGACACCCTCGTCTGCGCCTATCCGAATGCCGGCCTGCCGAACGAGTTCGGGCTCTACGACGAGCGTCCCGAGGCGACCGCCGCGATGCTCGCCGAATTCGCCGACGCCGGCTTCGTCAACATCGTCGGCGGCTGCTGCGGCACGACGCCGGACCACATCGCGGCGATCGCAGCGGCCGTGAAGGGCAAGGCGCCGCGGGAGGTGCCGGAACGGGCGCCGCTGATGCGCCTCTCCGGCCTCGAGCCCTTCGTCCTGACGAAGGACATTCCCTTCGTGAACATCGGCGAGCGCACGAACGTCACCGGCTCGGCGAAGTTCCGCAAGCTGATCACCGGCGGCGACTTCGCGGCGGCGCTCGACGTCGCCCGCGACCAGGTCGCGAACGGCGCCCAGATCATCGACGTCAACATGGACGAGGGCCTGCTCGACTCCGAGAAGGCGATGGTCGATTTCCTCAACCTCGTCGCCGCCGAGCCCGACATCGCCCGCGTGCCGGTGATGGTCGACTCGTCGAAGTTCCACGTCATCGAGGCCGGCCTGAAATGCGTCCAGGGCAAGCCGATCGTGAACTCGATCTCGATGAAGGAGGGCGAGGAGAAGTTCATCGCCGAGGCGAGGATCTGCCGCGCCTATGGCGCCGCCGTCGTCGTCATGGCCTTCGACGAGGAAGGCCAGGCCGATAGTCTCGAGCGCAAGGTCGCGATCTGCACCCGCGCCTACAAGATCCTCACCGAGGAGGTCGGCTTCCCGCCTGAGGACATCATCTTCGACCCGAACGTGTTCGCGGTCGCGACCGGGATCGAGGAGCACAACGGCTACGGCGTCG
>JAJKJG010000027.1 GCA_021154065.1 Methylobacterium sp. | reverse complement strand
GAACCTCGGCCCGGCGCTGATCATCGCCCCCTTCGCCTATGCGGTATGGCAGACGCCGGATCTCGCCGATCTCGGCTGGTTCGCCCTGATGGCGATGCTTGGCGTCAGCGGCCATTTCCTCATGACGAGCGCTTTCTCCCGCGCCGAGGCGGCCCGGCTGGCGCCGCTTGAATACACCGCGCTGATCTGGGCGGCGCTTCTCGGCTACGGCTTCTTTGCCGAGGTTCCGACCTGGGCGACGCTCACTGGCGCGGTGCTGATCGTGACCGGCGCCGTCATCGCCTCGCGGCGCTAAAGCATGATCCCGAAAGTGGCCACCGGTTTTCGGAAAAGATCGTGCTCAAACAAAGAGGTAGAGCGGGATGACGACTCGAAGAGAAGTCATCGCGCCCTAGAGGCTCGTGCGAAGCTCGAGCTCCTCGCGTAACGCCGCCTGGACCACGCGGTCGGGGCCGATCTCGTCGATCTCCTCGAGGCCGAGAATCTCGGCGAGGCGCTTGCGCGCGCGGTTCACGCGGCTCTTGATCGTGCCGACCTTGGTGTTGCAGATCACCGCCGTCTCCTCATAGGTCAGACCCTCGGCGCCGATGAGGAGGAGCGCCTCGCGCTGCTCGGGCGAGAGCTTGCCGAGCGCGCTGCGGAAGTCGGTGAAGTCGAGATAGGCGCCCTGCTCGGGCGGGATTGCGACCTTCGCGGCATAGATGCCGTCGGCGTCCTCGACCTCGCGCCGCCGCTTCCGGAAGGCGGAATGGAACTGATTACGCAGGATGGTGAACATCCAGCCCTGGAAGTTCGTGCCGCGCTTGAATTGGTGCAGGTGCGAAAGGCCGCGGACCACGGCTTCCTGAACGAGGTCGTCGGCCCGGTCGACGTCGCCGGTGAGCGAGATCGCGAAGGCGCGCAGATGCGGCAGCGCCGAGAAGAGGTCCTGCCGGATGTCCGCGAGGACGACCGGGTCGTCGACCTCGGCGAGAAGGTGCGTCATGTCACTCCCTTGAGGCCGCTGTGGATGGCCTTTCGCTGAAAATAGGTCGGGATCAACAGGAGCGAAACCCCATCCTGGCATTTTTGTTCCAGTGTCGGCAAGCGGAAGGTTCGATTAACTTATGTTAAAGGTCATCATCCGAAGTCTAGCCTCTAACCAGTCCAATAATAAACGGCTGGTATAACGTAATGTTGTTGCTCGCTTTGGAATAGTCCGCTTGGTATCGTCCGTTTACGCCGGTGATTCCACCTCGCCGCGGCGCGAGGCATCGGGCGCCCGGCGAAGGTTGCGCGAGGCTTGGCCGGTCGCCATATTGGGAGGAACCAAGAACCGTCGCGAGGGAACCGAGAGGTGCCGATGTCGCCCTTCCGCCGCAGCGTCCGCCCCAACTCCGTCATGTTCGCCGCCAATTACGAGGATGGTCGCACCGCCTATTTCGTCGTCGAGGGGCACGGCCGCCCGAACGACGACTATCTCGCCGGCCCGATCGCGAAGGAGCGGCAGGAGAAGGGCGAGCTGCCGGACGGAAACATCCGCACCGTCAAGCGGGTGCGCTGAGCTCAGGGGCTCGCATAAACGCCTCGCCGCGGCGAGGCCCGTGCCCTCGTTGGTCACGACGGCGCATCTGCCTTAGCATGAGGCGATGACGGACCCGCAGGATTTCCGCCGTTGGGCGCATGAGGCGGCCGATTGGTCCGCCGATTATCTCGACACCGTTGCCGAGCGCCCGGTGCGGGCGCAGGTCGCACCCGGCGAGGTCTTTCGTCAGCTGCCTTCGGCGCCGCCGCATCGTGGCGAGGCCATGGAGGCGATCTTCGCCGATCTCGACCGCATCGTCATGCCGGGCATGACGCACTGGCAGCACCCCCGCTTCTTCGCCTATTTCCCAGCGAACTCGAGCCCGCCCTCGGTGGTCGCCGAGTTCGTCACGGCGGCGCTCGCCGCGCAATGCATGCTGTGGCAGACCTCGCCCGCCGCGACCGAGCTCGAGACCCGGGTGCTCGACTGGCTGCGCCAGATGATCGGCCTTGGCGAAGGCTTCTCGGGCGTCATTCAGGATTCGGCCTCGGGGGCGACGCTCGCCGCGATCCTCACCGCCCGCGAGCGCGTCCTCGGCCTCGCCGGCAACCGCGACGGGCTTGCGGCCCACCCGCCGGTCCGCGTCTATGCCTCGGCGCATGTGCATTCCTCGATCGACAAGGCGGTGCGCGTCGCCGGGATCGGCGATGCGAACCTCGTGCGCATCCCGGTGCGCGGCGACCGGTTCGCGATGGATCCGGATGCGCTCGACGACGCGATCGGTGCCGATCGCGCGGCCGGTTTCCTTCCCGCCGCCGTCATCGCCTGCATCGGCGGCACCAGCATCGGCGCCTGCGACGACGTCGCGTCGGTCGCCGAAATCGCGCGCCGGCATGGCCTTTATCTGCACGTCGACGCGGCCTGGGCCGGAAGCGCGATGATCTGCCCCGAGTTCCGCCACCTGATGCGCGGTGTCGACCAGGCCGACAGCTTCGTCTTCAACCCGCACAAATGGCTGTTCACGAACTTCGACTGCTCGGCGCATTTCGTGAAGGACCCGAACGCGCTCACCGACACGCTCGGCATCCGCCCGCCCTTCCTCAGAACGCTTGGGAAGGAGGGCTTCGTCGACTACAGCGAGTGGTCGCTGCCGCTCGGCCGGCGTTTTCGCGCCCTCAAGCTCTGGTTCGTCATTCGCTCCTACGGCGTCGAGGCCCTGCAGGAGATGATCCGCCGGCACGTCGCCTGGGCCGAAGAGCTGGCGGCGCTGGTCGACGGCGATCCGGCCTTCGAGCTCGTGACGCCGCCGATCCTGTCGCTGTTCTCGTTCCGCTATGCCCCGGCGGGCGCAGCCGACGTCGACGCCCTCAACCAGGCCCTCGTCGAGCGCATCAATGACGACGGCCGGATCTACGTGACGCAGACCCGGCACGACGAGAAGTTCGTCATTCGCTTCCAGGTCGGACAGACCTCGACGACGCGCGCCGACGTCATGCTCGCCTGGGACGTGATCCGAGAGATCGCGGACCGGCTGCCGCGCGCCGACGCGGCTGCGGCGCGAGCCGCGTCGTCGTAGGCGGAGGCAGCGCATGGCCGAGCTCGAATCGATCGCAGTACGGGTGGCCGCGCGGCTGATCGAGCGCGGCGAGACCATCGCGGTCGCGGAATCGTCGGCGGGCGGCCTCGTCGCGGCGGCGCTCCTCGCCGTGCCCGGGGCGTCGAGCTACTTCCTCGGCGGAGCGGTCGTCTATACCGCGACGGCCCGCCAGGCGCTGCTGGCGATCATCCCTGAGATGATGACCGGGATGCGTCCCGCCTCGGAACCCTATGCCCTGCTTCTCGCCCGTGTGTCGCGGGAGCGGTTCGGCGCCACCTGGGGCTTGGCGGAAACGGGTGCCGCGGGGCCGACCGGCAACCGCTACGGCGACGCCGCCGGGCATGCCTGCTTCGGCGTCAGCGGCCCTCGAGAGCGCGCTCATACGCTCGAAACCGGCTCGCCGGATCGGGCCGCCAACATGGTTGCTTTCGCGGTCGCGGCGCTCGGGTTGCTGGAGAGCGCGCTTGACTAAGGCCGCCGGCCGCGAGCAGTCCCCCGATCGATAGCCAAGGAGGACATCCTGAAGGGCTCCGCCGACGCTCGTGAAATGAGCCGGCCGCTGCTGGTGATCGACGGTGATTCCTTCGCCCATCGCGCCTTTCACGGCCTGCCGAAGACGATCCGGCGCCGCGGCGACAAGGGCGGCGGCGCGATTGTCGGCTTCGCGAATTTCCTGCTCCGCCTCTACGCCGGCGAAGAGCCCCGCGCCGTGATCGTCGGCTGGGACACGCTCGACGCTCCGACGTATCGGCACGAGGCCTTCGCGGATTATCAGAGCGGGCGCCAATTCGATCCAGAGTTGGTCGACCAGCTCGAGGTTCTGCCGCAGTTCGTCGCCGCGTGCGGCTTCGCGAATGCGAAGGCGCCGGGCTACGAGGCCGACGACTTCCTCGCCGCCGCCGTTGCCGCCGAGGAGGCGCGCGGCGGGACCGCTGTCGTCGCGAGCGGCGATCGCGACACGTTCCAGCTTGCGTCCGAGCGGACGACCATCCTGCAGCCGGTGCGGGCCGGCGAGATGGCGCGCATCGGCCCAGCGGAGGTGCACGAGCGCTACGGCGTCGAGCCGCGGCAGGTCCCGGACTTCATCGCCTTGCGCGGCGATCCATCCGACAAGCTGCCGGGCGCGCGCGGCATCGGTCCGAAGGGCGCCGCGAGCCTGCTGCGCAAGTACGGCAGCCTCGAGGAGGCGCTGGCCAAGGGCCGCTTCCCGGCCCAGGCCGAAGCGCTGCTGACGTATCGCCGCATCGCGACGATGAACGCCTCGGCGCCGCTGCCGACGCTCGGCGACCAGACGCCGACCTGGGCGAAAGCGTCCGCGCTCGCGCAGGAATGGGAGCTCGCTCGGTTGGCCGACCGTCTCGCCGAGCTGGCCCGGACCGCGTGAAGCGCTTGGAACCGGCCGGCGCCGCCGCTAGTTTCCCGGCCCATGCGCCAGGACGTGCTCAAGTTCCGCCAGCATGACGAGGGCCTGTGCGGGCTCTACACCATCGTCAATGCGCTCTCGGCGCTCTACCCCGAGCAGATGACGCATGTGAAGGGCGCGGTGCTGGTCTCGCGCCTCGCCGAGGCGGTGCCGGGCGACATGCGCTCCGTCATCCAGGAGGGCACCGATCGCGCGCAGATGGACGTCATGCTCGCTGCCGCCCGCGCCTGGACGGACGAGCAGGGCTGGCCGGCCTGGACATGCCGCGCGATGCATCCGACGCACGGCGAGCACGCGCACCCGCTCTGGGATGCGGTCGCGGCCGAGCTCGAGCGCAAGCGGCCGACGAAGAAGCGCGGCCGGCGCGCCGCCTCGGCCTTGCCGACGCTGCACCCGCCGCAAGGCGCGATCGCGCTCGTCGGCTTTGGCGACTACCACAGGGAATCGACCTTCTACGAGCCGCACTGGACCTGCGTCGAGCGGGTCACGCCGCGCATGCTGTTCCTGCGCGATTCGGACGAATACACCCGCATCCCGCGCGCCGAGACCGGGGTGCGGCCGGAGGATGGCTGGGAGATCGAGGATTGCTACATCCTCGAACGGTGACTCCCGCCGCGCATGTGGGCTACGCTGGGCCGGAAGCCCGCGCCGACGGGATCACGGGAGGACATTCGATGAAGGGCATCTTCCAGCGCGGCGCATTCATCGCCGCGGCAGCCGGCCTTGCGCTCTGCGCCACGCTTGCCGCGGCGCAGGAGAGGACGGTGACGCTCCGCCTCGCGAGCGCCTTCGACGAGAAGACCGACATGATCCAGGCGGCGAAGAAGCTCGCCGACTTGATGAAGGAGCGCACCGGCGGCACCGTCGACATCAAGATCTTCGCCGGCGGCCAGATGGGCGGCGAGAAGGACAACCTCGAGGCGCTGCGGCTCGGCGAGCTCGACATCGGCGTCTTCGGCACCTTCCCGATCGTGACGCTGGCTCCGAAATACTCCTTCTTCGACGCCCCCTTCGTGTTCCGCGACAAGGACCATGTCTACAAGAGCTGGAACTCGAAGCTCGGCGACGGCGTCCGCGAGATCTTCCAGAAGAGCGGCATTCATACCATCGGGATGATGGGCCGCGGCTACCGCCATCTCACCTCGAACACGCCGATCAACGCCGTCGACGACCTCAAGGGCGTGAAGATCCGCATGGGACAGTCGAAGCCCTTCATCGACGCCTTCTCGCAGCTCGGCGCCGTCGTCGTCCCAATCGCGCTGCCGGAGCTGTTCACGTCGCTGAAGCTCGGCGTCGTCTCGGCGTCCGACGGGCCGTTCGACCAGATCTACACCTTCAAGCTCCAGGAGGCGCAGAAGAACCTCGCCATCATCGGCCATCTCTACGCGACCTCGCTCTGGCTGATGAACGATGCTGCCTATCGCAAGCTCTCGCCGAAGCAGCGCGAGGCGTTCGACCAAGCCGCCAAAGAAGCGCTCGCCTATGGCGACGAGCTGTCGGCGAAGAGCGAGGAGGCGCTGCTCGGAAAGCTCAAGGAGGCCGGCATGCAGGTGACGAAGCCGGACTACGCGCCGTTCATGGCGAAGGCAAAGCCGGCGATCGACAAGCTGTTCGCCGAGCTCTGGTCAGTGACGACGGCGGACGAGATCGCGAACCTGCGCTGATCGACGGCTCGGGCACGCCACTCGGCGCCGCACGCGGATGCGTGTCCTCAACCGCTGGGTCGACGCCGCGGCGACCGGCCTGTTCGCGGCGACCCTCGTCCTCGTCAACGTCCAGATCCTGTGCCGTTTCGTGCTCGCGGTCGGCGTGCCCTGGACCGAGGAGGTGAGCCGGCTGATCTTCATCTGGCTCGCCTATCTCGGCGCCGCGATCGGCGCCCGCGAGGGCACGCTGATCGTGATCGACACGCTGCCGATGCTGCTCGGGCCGCGCGTCCGACGCGTGCTCGACCCGTTCGTGCGGGTCCTCAGCTTCGCGATCGTCGCCTTCCTGTTCGCCGCCAGCATTCCGCTCGTACGCTCGGTGTGGCCGACGACGCTCGCGACCGTCGACTGGATCTCCAACGGCTGGGCGTACCTCGCTTTCACGGCGAGCTTCGGCCTCATGATCCTGTACAGCCTCGCGCCGCTCATCCCGGGGTTTCGGCGCCCTCGTTCCAGCGAGGCCCGGGCATGATCGTCGCCGGTTATGTCGGGGCGCTCGTCCTCCTCTTCGTGCTCGCGGTCCCGGTCGCCTTCGCGCTTGCCGGGACCTCGATCCTCGTCACGTTGATGGAGCGCGGCATCGACTTCAACCCGGCCTTCATGGTGCAGAAGGCGGTGTCCGGCATCGACAACTTCATGCTGCTGTCGGTGCCGTTCTTCATCTACGCCGGCAAGGTCATGAACGTCGGCGGCATCACGGTGCGCATCTACGCCTTCGCGAAGTCGCTCGTCGGCGCGGTGCGCGGCGGCCTTGCGCAGGTGAACGTCATCGCCAGCATCATCTTCGCCGGCATGACCGGCACCGCCGTCTCGGAGGCGGCGGGGCTCGGCACGGTGGTCATCAAGTCGATGAAGGAGGAGGGCTATGACGAGGAGTTCGCGGTCGCGGTCGTAGCCGCCTCCTCGACGATCGGGCCGATCATCCCGCCGAGCGTGCCGCTCGTCATCTACGCCCTGATGGCGAACGTGTCGGTCGGCGGCATCCTCATCGCCGGCCTGATCCCGGGCCTTCTGATGGGTGCCGCCCTGATGGCCTGGATCGCGATCGTCGCCGAGCGGCGCCAGCTGCCGCGCGGCGCGCCGTTCCGCCTCGCCCTCGTGGTCGCGTCGCTGCGCGAGGGCTTCCTGCCGCTGCTGACGCCGGTGATCCTCATCGGCGGCATCCTCAGCGGCGTGTTCACGCCGACCGAGGCGGCGGCGATCGCCGCGCTCTATGCAACGATCCTCGCCATGGTGGTGTACCGCGAGGTCGGCTGGCGCGAGCTTGCCGAGATCATGCGCTCGACCGCCGTCGACACCGGCGTCGTCATGCTGATCGTGTCGATGGCGATGATCTACGGCTACCTCGTGACCCGCGCCGGGCTGACGCTCGCGATGGTCGAGGGCATCGCCGCGATCTCGCAGGACCCGATCATCGTCGGCCTCCTGATCATGGGCTTCCTCCTCATCGTCGGCTGCTTCCTCGAGGCGACCGCGGCGATCATCATCCTGACCCCGGTGCTCGTGCCGATCATGCAGGCGAGCTCGCTCGATCCGCTCCATTTCGGCGTCATCATCGTGCTGATCATGATGATCGGCCTCTTGACGCCGCCTTTCGGCATGGTTCTGTTCGTGCTGAACCGCATCTCCGGCGTCTCGCTGCACCGCATCGTCGTCGCCGTGGCGCCGTTCATCATCCCGCTGCTCGCGGTGGCGCTGCTCCTGCTCTTCTTTCCCGGTCTTGTGACCGTGCTGCCGCGCCTCCTGATGTGAGCGCCCTGAGGATCGGCCATGTCCCGTCCGCCCGCCCCGAAGAACCTCGTCACGCTGAAGGCCGCGCTCGCGGTGGCCGAGCGGCAGGGCTACGCGCTCGGCTCGTTCGCGCCGCGCTACACGGCGATGATCCGGCCGATCCTTCGGGCCGCCGAGCGCGCGCGCTCGCCCGCCATCGTGCAGATCTCGCAGCGCGAGATGGAGCGCTACGGCATCGCCGCGGCGGCGTTCGGCGACGCCTTCCGCGCCGCGCTCGAGGCGGAAGGCGCGACGGTTCCGGTGGTGCTCCATCTCGACCACACCTTCGAGATGCCGGTGATCGAGGCGGCGATCGCCGCCGGCTTCACTTCGGTGATGATCGACCAGTCGGCGGCGCCGTTTACCGACAACGTGCGCGTCACGCGCGCCGTCGTCGCCTACGCCCACGCCCGCGGCGTCTCCGTCGAGGCCGAGCTCGGCCGGATCGGCACCACCGATTTCGTCGAGACCGCGGAGGACGAGGAGCAGTTCACCGATCCCGACGAGGCCGGCCGCTTCGTCGCCGAGACCGGCGTCGACGCGCTCGCCGTCGCCGTCGGCACGGCGCATGGCCATTACACGACGCGCAAGCCGCGCGTCGACCTCGCGCGGCTCATGGCGATCCGGGCCCGCACCCCGGTCCATCTCGTCCTGCATGGCGGCTCGGGCGTGCCGGCCGAGATGATCCAGG
>JAJKJG010000026.1 GCA_021154065.1 Methylobacterium sp. | reverse complement strand
GCCCTGCGGCAGCCCGGAGGAGGCAAGCTCGGTGCCGGCGAAGAACGAGTCGACGCGGCGATAGAGGCCGTAGAAGATCGTGCGGTTGATGTCCTCGAAATCGAAGGCGAGGTTGAAGGCGCGCCGCACGCGGGCGTCCTGGAACCGCGGGCGGCGCAGGTTCATCACGAAGGCCTGCATGGTCCCGGTCGCTCGTACCGGGAATTCTTCCCGGACGACGCGCCCCTCCCGCACCGCCGGGAAGTCGTAGGCCGTCGCCCAGTTGCGGGCGCTGTTCTCGGCCCGGAAGTCGTAGCGGTCGCCCTTGAAGGCTTCGAGGAGGACGGTCGAGTCGCGGTAGTACTCGTAGCGGACCTCGTCGAGATTGTGCCGGCCGCGGTTCACCGGCAGATCGCGGCCCCAATAATCGCGCACGCGCTCGTAGGCGGCGGAGCGGCCGGCGTCGAAGCTCTTCAGGCGGTAGGGGCCGGAGCCGAGCGGCGGCTCGAGCGTCGTCTCGGTCGGGTTGCGGCGGCGCCCGTCCGCGCCCGCGCTTTCCCACCAGTGCTTCGGCAGCACCGGCAACTGGCCGACGATATGCGGCAGCTCGCGGTTTCCGGCTTCCGAGAAGGTGAAGGTGATCTCGCCGGGGGCGGTCTCCTCCGCCTTGGCGACGTTCTTGTAGTAGAAGGCGTATTGTGGGCTGTTCGCCTTCAGGGTCTCGAACGAGAAGATCACGTCCGCCGCCGAGACCGGCCGGCCGTCGTGCCAGCGCGCCTCCCGGCGCAGGCGATAGGTCACGGCGGAATTGTCCGGCGGATGGCGCACCGCCTCGGCGAGGAGGCCGTACTCGGTCCCGACTTCGTCCTGCGCCGTTTCCATGAGCGTGTCGTAGATGAGCGGGAGGCCGGTCTCGGCCGCGCCCTTCACGCCGGCGACGAAGAGGTTGAAATTGTCGAAGGTGTCCTGGACGCCGAGGCGCACGAGCCCGCCCTTCGGCGCGTCCGGGTTGACGTAGTCGAAATGCCGGAAGCCGGCCGGGTATTTCGGTTCGCCGAGGAGCGAGTGCGCGTGGCGCCATTCCGGCTCGCCGGCGCCGGCGGGGGCCGCCGACGTGACGGCAAGAAGCGCCGTAAGCGCGGCGCAAAGAAACCGTGTCAAATGGCGTATCCAGTCGCCGGCGCAGCAGCGGCGGTTCGGACCGAGGAAACCGGTGATGATCTCGGCGGCCTCGCCTTGAGCCCGCGAGCTCGACGCGCGCTCAAGGCGTCGGCAGCGGGACCGGACTGTCGGCGAGGCTGCGCAGGTAGGCAAGGACATTGGCGCGCTCGTCCGCCGACGGAATGCCGGCGAAAGCCATGATCGTGCCGGGAATGGCGCCCTTCGGGTTGTGGATGAACTTGTCGAGCTCCTCGAAATTCCAATCGCCGCCTTTGCCCTTGAGGGCGGCCGAGTAGTTGAAGGTCTGCGCGTGCGCCTTCGGGCCGCCGACGACGCCGTAAAGGTTCGGGCCGACCTTGTTCGGCCCGCCCTTCTCGAAGGTGTGGCAGGCCTGGCACTTCTTGGCCGCGGCCTGGCCCTTGGCCGGATCGGCCTTGGCGAGGAGGACCGGCAGCGGCTCGGACGGTGCGGCGGCCTGCTGGGGCGTCGCGCTCTCGGCCACGGCTTCGGGGAGCGCATAGCCGGCCTCGCCGGCCTTCTTCGGCGCGAACAGGGCGCCCGAGACGATGTTGAGGCCCATCACGAAGAGCAGCACGCCGAGAAGCGCGCCGGCGATCTTGTTGACCTCGAAAGAGTCCATCACGAGAGCTCCATCCTGCGCGACGGCGGCAGGGTGAGGGGGCGCGGGCCCGCGGCGCTGCTTAGCCGCATCGCGCCGGCTTTGGCAACAACGCCATCGCGGCCTTCTCGTCGCAGCGCGGGGCCGCGATGACAACGCCCGGTCCCCCTGCTAAGCAGCCGGCAAATCCCAGAACCGCTGCGCTTCCTCCGTGTCCGATCCGATCGTCCTCATTCCGGCGCGCCTCAAGGCGACGCGGCTGCCGGAGAAGCCGCTCGCCGACATCCTCGGCGAGCCGATGATCGTGCATGTCTGGCGCCGCGCCTGCGAGGCCGGCATCGGACCGGTCGCCGTCGCGACCGACGCCCCGGCCATCGCCGCGGCGGTCGAGAAGGCGGGCGGGCGGGCGGTGATGACCCGGGACGACCACGTCTCGGGCTCGGACCGGATCTTCGAGGCGGTCGAGGCGATCGATCCCGAAGGCCGCCACGACACCGTGGTGAACGTCCAGGGCGACCTGCCGACGATCGACCCGCGGGCGATCGCGGCCGCGATCACGCCGCTCGCCGACGCCGCCGTCGACATCGCGACGCTCGCCGCCGCGATCTTGCGGCCCGAGGAGCGCACCGACCCGAACGTGGTGAAGCTCGTCGGCAGCGAGGTCGCGCCCGGGCGCCTGCGGGCGCTGTATTTCACCCGCGCGACGGCGCCGTCGGGCGAGGGGCCGCTCTACCACCATATCGGCCTCTACGCCTATCGCCGCCGCGCGCTCGCGCGCTTCGTCGCGCTGCCGCCATCGCCACTCGAGCGCCGCGAGCGCCTGGAGCAGCTGCGCGCGCTCGAAGCCGGCATGCGCATCGACGCGGTCGTTGTCGACGACGTGCCGCTCGGGGTCGATGCTCCCCACGATCTCGAGCGGGCGCGGGCGATCCTCGCGCGGAGACAGCCATGAGCAAGACCATCATCGCCTTCCAGGGCGAGCCCGGCGCGAACTCCCACATCGCCTGCCAGGAGACTCATCCGGACTGGCAGGCGCTGCCCTGTCCGACCTTCGAGGATGCTTTCGCGGCGGTCAGCGACGGCGAGGCGGCGCTCGCCATGATCCCGATCGAGAACTCGATCGCCGGCCGCGTCGCCGACATCCACCACCTCCTCCCGACCTCCGGGCTGCATATCGTCGGCGAGCATTTCCTGCCGATCCATTTCCAGCTGCTCGCGACCGCGGACGCCGATCTCGGCACCATCAAGACCGTGCACAGCCACGTCCACGCGCTCGGCCAGTGCCGCAAGATCATCCGCAAGCTCGGGCTGAAGGCCGTCGTCGCCGGCGACACCGCGGGCTCGGCGCGCGAGACCGCCGAGGCCAAGGACCCGACCCGGGCCTCGCTCGCGCCGCGCCTCGCCGCCGAGGTCTATGGCCTCAAGACGCTCGCCGAGGACGTCGAGGACGAGGCCCACAACACCACCCGCTTCATCATCCTGTCGAGCGCGCCCGACTGGGCGGCGCCGCAGAACGGCGCGACGGTCACGAGCTTCGTCTTCCGCGTCCGCAACCTGCCGGCGGCGCTCTACAAGGCGCTCGGCGGCTTTGCGACGAACGGCGTCAACATGACGAAGCTCGAGAGCTACATGATCGAGGGCCAGTTCTTCGCGACCCAGTTCTACGCCGAGGTCGACGGCCACCCCGAGGACATCGACCTCAAGCGTGCCCTCGAGGAGCTCGCCTATTTCTCGAAGGAGCTCCACATCCTCGGCGTCTTCCCGGCGCACCCCTTCCGGGAAAAGATCAAGGAGCCGGGGTAGGCGCGCCCTTCGCGGCCTCGGGCGTCCGGATATGCTCCGGCCGGAACCCTAAGCCGATCAGCCGGGCTGGAATCCGGCGCAGGAACGGCAGGCGGGCGAAAAGCCGCAGCACCCAGGGCGGCGTCGGCTTCGCCCGGCTGCCCAGCGTCGGGCCGATGATGCGGTTCTGGACGAGCACCTGCATGCGCTGGATGATGCGCATCGGCAGCTCGCGCCGCCGCTGCACCGCCCGCAGGTCGGCGAGCGTCACCGCGCGGTCGAGCAGCGGCCGATAGAGGATGTTCGCTGCCGCGACCCCATCCTGGACCGCGAGGTTGATGCCGACGCCGCCGACCGGCGACATCGCGTGCGCCGCGTCGCCGATGCACGAGAGGCCGGGACGCGACCATTCGGTCAGGCGGTCGACCGCGACGGTCAGCAGCTTGAGGTCGTCCCAGCTTTGCAGCGCGCCGACGCGGTCGGCGACGAACGGCGCGAGCGCGGCGATGCGCGCCCGCAGGGCCTCGAGCCCGCGCTCCTTCAGCGCGTCGAAGCCGCCCTTCGGAATGACGAGCGCGCATTGGTAGTAGTCGCCGCGGTTCAGCATGACGTAGATCTCGCCGGCGCCGAACCGGCCGACCGGCTGCTCGGGGTCGTCCGGGCGGCGCGGAAGGCGCATCCAGAGCGCGTCCATAGGCGCCCCGATATCCTCGACCGCAAGGCCGGCCTTTTCGCGCACGAGCGAATGGCGGCCGTCGGCGCCGACGACGAGGTCGGCCCGGATCTCGAGCTCGCCTTCGGGCGTCCGCGCGCGCACGCCGACGACGCGCCCACCCTCCGTGATGAGGTCGGTGGCTTCGGCCCGCATGCGCAACGCGAAGCCGGGATAGGCTTTGGCATGCAGGGCCAGGAAATCGAGGAAATCCCACTGCGGCATGAACGCAACGAACCGGCAGCGCGTCGGCAGATGCGAGAAGTCGGCGAGCGTGAGCTCGGTGTCGCCGACCATGCCCCTGATCTCTCTCAATTCCTGATGCGGCCGGCGCAGGAAGGCGTCGAGCAGGCCGAGCTCGTGGATCAGCTCGAGCGTCGAGGGATGGACGGTGTCGCCGCGGAAATCGCGCAGGAAGTGGGCGTGCTTCTCGAGCACGATCACGTCGACGCCGGCGCGCGCCAGAAGGAAGCCCAGCATCATGCCGGCGGGTCCGCCGCCGACGATGCAGCAGCGGCAGCGCTCAGCCGGGGCCGGCACCTTCGACCCAGCTCCGCATCAGGAAATGCGCAATCGCCATCGGCGGCGGGGTGATGAGCCCGTCCGGGTGCTCGCGGGCGAGCATCAGGCGGACCTCGTCCTTGGCGAACCAGCGCCCGTCCTCGAGCTCGTCGCGGTCGAGCGTGATCGCCTCGGTCAGCGCCTCGCCGAAGCAGCCGATCATCAACGAGGAGGGGAACGGCCAGGGCTGAGAGGCGCCGTAGCGCACCGCGCCGACCTCGATCCCGGCCTCCTCGAAGGTCTCGCGCCGGACGGCGTCCTCGATCGTCTCGCCGGGCTCGATGAAGCCCGCAAGGCAGGAATAGGAGTTGGCGATGAAGCGCGCCTGGCGGCCGAGAAGGCAATGCTCGCCGCGGTGGACGAGCATGATCGCGACCGGGTCGGTACGCGGGAAATGCTGCGTGCCGCAGGCGGCGCAGTCGCGGCGGAAGCCGGCCGAGGAGACCGCGGTCGGAGCGCCGCAATTCGGGCAGAAGCGGTGACGCGAATGCCAGAACAGCAGCGCCTTCGCCTCGGCCAGGATGCCGAGCTCGTCTGCCGGCACCAACCCCTGGACGGCGATCGAGCGCAGGTCGATCGCGAGATGCTCGTCGCCGCGCTTGAAGGTCTCGGCGGCGGACGCGTCGAGCGCGGTGCCGAACACCGGCCGCCCGTCGATCGTGCCGAGGAAGGCCTGCTCGTGGCGCGCCTCGACGCGCTCGAGATCGGCGAGGGGCAGGAGGCCGGTCATTCCGGCGCCGTTCCGGCGCAGGATCGGGATCTCGCCGGCGATGGCGATGGTCAAGGCCCCGGCATCGGCGAGATAACGCGCGACGAGATCGTGATCGCGCTCGGCGCTGTGCCGGGACAGCGGGTTGCGGACGAAGCCGAGGCGTTCGAAGGCGCTTTGGGACATCGGCGCTTCCGCTCAGGCCGCCGCGAACAGCGCCGCCGCGCGCTCGGTCAGCGCCGCCGCGGCGTGCGCCGGATAGGGCTGCGCCTCGCCGACGCCCCACACCGGGGCGGGCCAGGCCGGGTCGGAGCGGAAGCGGCCGATGACATGGACATGGAGCTGCGGCACCCGGTTGCCGAGCGCCGCGACGTTGATCTTGTCGGGCTTTGCAAGCGCGAGCATCACCCGCGACGCGGTGCGGATCTCGCGCATCAGCGTCTCGGCGTCGGTGTCCGAGAGGTCGGTCAGCTCGGTCGCGTCCGGGCGGCGCGGCACCAGCACGAACCAGGGGAAGCGGGCATCGTTGAGGAGCAGGACCGAGGCGAGCGCGAGGTCCCCGACGGCAAGGTGTCGGCCTCAAGCCGCGGATGGAGCGCGAAAACGGCGGGGCCGGCGAAGGCGGGAAGCATG
>JAJKJG010000025.1 GCA_021154065.1 Methylobacterium sp. | reverse complement strand
CGCCGCCACCGCTGGCTCGCCTTCATCCTCGCCGGCGCCGTCGCGGGGCTTGCCGGCGGGCTCTACGTCTTCCTCAAGGGCTCGATCGACCCCTCGGCGCTCGGCAGCCCGGTGTCGATCGACGCCCTGACCATGCTGCTCCTCGGCGGCTTGCAGACCGTCATGGGCCCGCTCGTCGGCGCCGCCGTGCTGCACACGCTGAAAGACCAGATCATGCCGCTCACCGAGCTGTGGCGGATGACGCTCGGCCTGTCGATCATCGCCATGGTGCTGCTGTTCCCGGCGGGCCTCGTCGGCGCCTTCGAGGTGCTCCGGGAGCACTTCTCGAAGCGTGGTCCTTCCCCCTCTCCTCATGCTGAGGTGCGAGCCGAAGGCGAGCCTCGAAGCACGCACGGCGCGCGGGGCGATCCTTCGAGGCTCGCTGCGCTCGCGCCTCAGGATGAGGCGGAGGGTGCGAAGGGCGGGGATAGCGCATGACGCTTCTGTCCGTGCAGGGCCTGTGCAAGAGCTTCGGCGGCGTCGTCGCGGCGCGCGACGTGAGCTTCGACGTCCAGCCTGGCGAGCTTCTCGCCCTCATCGGCCCGAACGGCGCCGGCAAGACCACGACCTTCAACATGGTCGGCGGGCAGCTCCGGCCCGACGCCGGCGCCGTCGTCCTCGACGGCGAGGACGTCACGCGCCTGACGCCGCGCGAAAAATTCCGCCGCGGCGTCGGGCGCACCTTCCAGGTCGCCCAGACCTTCCAGTCGATGACGGTCGCCGAGAACGTCCAGATGGCGCTGATCAGCCATGCCGGCGAGACCCGCGCCGTCCGCCCGAACGCGCGTCGCCGCCACCGCGACGAGGCGATAGCGCTCCTTGCGCCGCTCGGCATGGACGCCTTCGCCGACCGGCCGGGCTCGACCCTTGCCTATGGCGACGTCAAGCGCGTCGAGCTCGCGATCGCGCTCGCGAGCCGGCCGAAGTTGCTGCTCATGGACGAGCCGACCGCCGGCATGGCGCCGCGCGAGCGCGCCGCGCTGATGGAGCTCACCGCGACGATCGCCCGCGAGCGCCGCATCGGCGTGCTGTTCACCGAGCACGACATGGGCGCCGTCTTCGCGCACGCCGACCGCATCCTCGTGCTCGTGCGCGGCGAGATCATCGCGGCCGGATCGCCGGAGGCGGTGCGGGCGAACGCGCGCGTGCGCGAGGTCTATCTCGGCGAGGGCGGCGCCGCCGCCGCGGCCGCCCGCCGGGCCCCGGCGTGAGCGCGCTGCTCGAGGTCGAGGGCCTGTCCGCCTTCTACGGCCGGGCGCAGATCCTGTTCGACGTCGCGCTCGCGCTCAACGCCGGCGAGGTCGCCTCGCTGATGGGCCGCAACGGCGCCGGCAAGACCACGACCTTGAAGGCGATCATGGGCCTCGTCGACGCAAGCGCCAGCCGCCTCGTCTTCGCCGGCCGCTCGATTGCCGGCCTTGCGAGCTACCGCGTCGCGCGCGCCGGCCTCGGCTATGTGCCGGAAGACCGGCGCATCTTCACCGACCTGACGGTGTTCGAGAACCTCGAGGTCGGCCGCCGCGCAGCGCCGGACGGCGCCGCGCCGTGGACGCCGGAGCGGCTGTTTTCGATCTTCCCCAATCTCGCCGAGATGCGCGGCCGGCGAGCGAGCGAGATGTCGGGCGGCGAGCAGCAGATGCTGACCATCGCCCGCACGCTGATGGGCAACCCGCGCGCCGTGCTCCTCGACGAGCCCTCGGAGGGCTTGGCGCCGGTGATCGTCGAGCTGATGGCGCGCGCCGTCCTCGCCATGAAGGCCGAGGGCGTCGCGGTGCTGCTGTGCGAGCAGAACCTCGCCTTCGCGGCGGCGGTTAGCGACCGCGCCTATGTGATCGAGCGCGGCCAGATCCGCTTCGCGGGCACGATCGCGGCGCTGTCGGGCGACGAGGCCATGCGCGAGGCCTATCTCGGGGTGTAGAGCGCGCAGTTTTATCCTCGCGGCCTTGTCGGCCCGAGGGGATGATCCGCAGAGCGTCCGCGAACCCCGAAGGGGTGCGGGAGGCCGTGGCCCGTGCCCACGCCCGGCGGGCCTGCGCACGAGGGTGGGATGGGAAGGATGGGTCCAGCTCAACAGGCTTGAGCCGGACCAGGCCTCCCGCGCGGCGCCTTTGGTCCCTGGCCTCGCGCTTCGGCGCCTGCCGGCCTTTGAGGGACTGACCCCGCGGGCTTCGGCGCCTTAAGTGCGTTCGCACGGACCCGGGTTTTTCACCGGGACGGGCGAGGCCGCCGCCAAGGCCGGGCGGCGTGCCCATGATCGCGCCGGAGACCGGGAGGCGGAGGACCCCGAGGCACCGCCTTGCGAGGACGGGCTCGGCGCCGCGTCAACCGCGACCGGCTCATCGCCGGCCGAAGCCACCGCCGCGATCGCCGACCCTTGCGGGTCCGCTCCTCGCGCCGATGCCGCCCCGCTTTCGAACGCCTCCGGAAGCGCCCCTTCGCGGACGGGACGGACCACATCTAGGATAACAGTCAGGAGCTGTCAAGCGCTTTTTCCTAGAGCGGGATGACGTCTCTTCGAGTCGTCATCCCGCTCTACCTGTTCGCTTAGGCATGATCTTTTCCGAAAACCGGTAGCCACTTTTCGGGATCATGCTTTATGCCGGCTTCCGGCTCGCCAGATCGCCGCCGCCGTCCTACCATCGCGGGCGTCGAAACCCCGGGAGGAGCGCATGGCCGCCGACAGCGTCTACAAAGTCATCGAGCTCATCGGCACGAGCAGCGAGTCGTGGGAGAAGGCGGCGCGGACCGCCGTCGAGCGCGCGGCGGAGTCGCTCCGCGACCTGCGCATCGCCGAGGTCACGGCGCAGGACGTGCAGCTCAAGGACGGCAAGGTCGAGCTGTTCCGGACCAAGCTGAAGGTGTCGTTCAAGTTCGAGAAGGGCAGCGACTGAGCGCTGCCCGAGACGCCGGACGGGGGCGGCACCGTCGTGCCGCCTCCGACACCTGCAGCGCCGGCCCGGTCCCCCGGCCCTTCCGCAAATCCAGCCGGACCAATGGAGCCGCCGTGGAACGAGCGTGGCCGTAGCGGCGTTGACGGGCGGTTTACCGTAGGAGCCCGTCATGGCATCCCGGAATCCGGAGAGCACGGCGCAGGTCGCCGGTCACCCGATCCATCCCATGCTGATCCCGTTCCCGGTCGCGTTCCTGGTCGCGACCCTGGTGTCGGACCTGATCTTCCTTCGAACCGGCAACCCGGGCTGGGCGACCGCCTCGCTCTGGCTGCTCGGCGCGGCGCTCGTCATGGCGGCGCTCGCCGCCGTCGCGGGTCTGACCGACTTCCTCGGCGACGAGCGCATCCGCGATCTCTCGGCCGCCTGGCACCACATGATCGGCAACGTCATCGCCGTCGTGCTGGCGCTGATCAACTGGTATCGCCGCTACGCCGCGACCGAGCCCGGCATCCCGTCCGGAGGCGTGGTGCTGTCGCTCCTCGTGGTGCTGATCCTGCTCTACACCGGCTGGCGCGGCTGGGAGATGGTCTACAAGCACCGCGTCGCGGTCTCCGACCAGCCCTAAGCATGATCCGCTCGGACTGACGCAGCGCCTCAAAGCGGGCGACGCGTTCCCTCCCCCTTGCGGGCTATCGGATTCTCACAAAGCCGGCGCAATTCCCCTCCCCCCTTGTGGGGGAGGACCGACTCGGGGCGAAGCCCCGAGCGAGGAGGGGGGCGCCGGGCATAGGGCTCCCGGTCGACGCCGGCCCGCCCTGCATCAGCCGCAGGGGCAAGGGCCACGTGATCCGCCAAGCGCGGGCCCCTGCGGCTGACGGACTTTAAGTCCCGCGTCGGCGATGGCGCTCCATGCCCAGCGACCCCCTTCTCGCTCGGCCTTCGGCCGAGTCGGTCCTCCCCACAAGGGGGAGGAGGAATGCGCCATCGAGCCCGGAGCCTCACCCGATTCAGTCCGAGCGGATTCCGCGCTAGCGGTCGGTTCGAAGGCCAGCAGCGCGCGGCGCGTCAGGCGGTTGCGCGCTCGATGATGTCGAGGCTTTCGACGGCTTGCAGCGCCAGGTCCTCGGCGTCCTTGTCGCCGTCCATGACGCGCTCGATGATGAAGCTCGCGAGGAGATGCCGGACGCGATGCGGCGACAGCGCGTTGCCCCGGCCGTCGAGCGATCGCAGCGCCGTGTCGAAGGCATGCGAGGCGATGCGGAGGTGATCGGGATCGAGAAAGCGTCTCGAGGCCGGAACGAACGGATGAACGCTACCCAAGACACGAGCTCCAGGTGAGGGTAACCCGCCGGCCCCGAGGGGAGGCTCAGGGACCGGCGGGTAGTTGTGCCTGGCAAGGCGGCGGTTGGGACCGGGACCCGCCAAGGATCATTCCAGACAAAGAGCAAATTAACGGCCGCCGAGAACGCTTCACTTACCTATGTAAAGACGGATGTGAATTGTTTGGAGCCGCACAGCCGGCGCCGCCGCCCCTCGATGCGGATGCTAATGCTGAAGGAGCGCGCCCAGGGCAGGAAACCGTAACCGCGGTGCGAGGTCGCGAAGCATGATGAGCCGAGGACTGCAGCGCAAATCGAAAGCACTGAACCCGGCCTCAAGACTATATAAGACGCCATGGAACTTTCCCATGCCGCGGCGGCTTAGATTTCCATGAAACCTCAACACTGGCTCAACCTGGCTTATGCCTCCGCGACCTCGATCGCCATCGTGCTCGCCTGGCTGATCGTCGGGAAATGACCCAGGCCCCAATCGCGATGTTATTCGCTCGCGCCTACATATGTTAGGGACTCTCCTTCGCGTAAGGCGCATGGTCCCCGCATCATCGGCCGACTGACCCGGGCGCCGATGGCTGAGAGAGACGTCCGTGCTCCCGCCTCGAAGCAGGACGCGCCGTGAACGCAGCCGCCGCCCACACGCTCCATCCGCTCGTCCGCAAGCTCGAGAGCATAGCGCCGCTGTCCGACGAGGAGCGGCACGCCATCGTCGCCTTGCCGATGATGGTGCGGCACCTCAAGGCCGATCAGGACATCGTCCGAGACCAGGACCGGCCTTCGCAGTGCTGCCTGATCCTCGACGGCTTCGCCTGCCGCTACAAGGTCATCGAGGGCGGCAAGCGGCAGATCTTCTCGTTCCATATCCCGGGCGACATCCCCGACCTGCAAAGCCTCCACCTCGACATCATGGACCACAGCCTGGGCACGATCGTCGCGAGCAAGGTGGCGTTCTTCCCGCACGAGACGGTGCGGGCCTTCATCCGCGCCCACCCGCGCATCGGCGATGTCTTCTGGCGCGACACGCTCATCGATGCCGCGATCTTCCGGGAGTGGATGGCAGGCCTCGGCCGCCGCGAAGCCTACGGCCCGCATCGCGCATCTGTTCTGCGAGCTGTACACGAAGTGCAGCGCCGTCGGCCTCGTGAACGGCCATGCCTTCGGGATGCCGCTCACCCAGGCCGAGCTCGGCGACGCGCTCGGGCTCTCGACCGTGCACGTGAACCGGACCTTGCAGGAGCTGCGGCACGACGGCCTCATCAAGACGCAAGCCGGAAAAGTCATCATCGAGGATTGGGACGGGCTCCGCGCGGCCGGGGAATTCGACCCCACCTACCTCCACCTCAAGAAGCCGGCGCCGAGCGCTCGTGAGGCGGCGCCGGAACGGACGAACGCCTGAGGTGGGCAACGCGGTTCAGCTTGGCCCGACATTCTCGCACCCCCCGGGTGGGGGGGGGACGGCGGAACTTTTCCGGCTCGTGCGCGTTGGCGCGCGTCCAAAGCGCGCGTCCAAAGCGCGCGTCCGAAGCGCGTCCGAAGCGCGTCCAAAGCGCGCGTCCAAATGAGGGAAGCGCGATGAGCCTCTACTTCTTTCACCTGCGCGAAAGAGGCGGCCGCCTTCGTCCTGACGATTACGGCGTCGACCTGCCGGATGCTGAGGCCGCTTTCGAGGAGGCCCTGCTCGGCGCGCGTGGCCTGATGGAGGACGCCGCGTTAGTCGGCGAGGACGTGTCCGGCCAGTGCTTCGAGGTGATGGACGCCGATGGACGCGCGGCGTTCACGCTGCCCTTCCAGCTCGCGCTGGAAGACGAGTCCCGGCCCGCCGTCCACTGAAGCGCGGCTCCTCGGCCGACGCGGCCGCGCTCAATTGAAAAGCCACAGCGCCAAGGCGGCCGGCACAGCGGCGAGTGCCAAGATACCGATCACCAGCAGAACGGTCGGAACCTCTCGCATCGGAGCCGAAGTCTCAGCTCCCCCACCTTCTGCAAACCCTGTGCTTCCAAGTTTCGTTCCTGACGGACTGAGCCCGGCCGGGAAAGAGTAAGCTCTGGCCCGTGCCCCCTCCACCGCCTTCGGCGGTCCCCCTTGTAACTCTCGTCCGGCCGACTCAGGCATGATGCTTGGCGCGGTGGCGGGCGGGAGACCGTGTCCCCCTCGGGCCTCGAGCCCGCAATGG
>JAJKJG010000024.1 GCA_021154065.1 Methylobacterium sp. | reverse complement strand
GCTGAAAAAGTCTCGACTGGTGGGATTGCCTGTGATTCCGTGACCTAAGCCACGGGGGTGATTTGGCATGCGCGGGCGGGACGATCGGGCGGATGGGTTGTTCTCCTACGTGCGGCTGGAGGAGCGCATTCCGGCGGATCACCCGTTGCGGGCGGTCCGCAGGTTGGCGGATGAGGCTTTGGCGGCGCTGAACGGGCGCTTCGAGGCGCTGTACTCGTCGATGGGCCGGCCTTCGATCGCGCCCGAGATGCTGCTGCGGGCGACGCTGCTGCAGGCCTTCTTCTCGGTGCGCTCCGAGCGGATGCTGATGGAGCAGATCAACTACAACCTGTTGTTCCGCTGGTTTGTCGGCCTGCCGCTCGATGGCTCGGTGTGGCATGCGACGGTGTTCACGCACAACCGCGACCGGCTGCTCGAGGCCGAGGTGGCGCGGGACTTCCTTTCCGCGCTTTTGGGGCTGCCGCAGGTCAAGGCGCTGCTCTCGGACGAGCACTTCTCGGTCGACGGCACGCTGATCGAGGCCTGGGCGTCGATGAAGAGCTTCCGGCCGAAGGACGGCTCGGGCTCACCGCCCGGACCGGGGCGCAACGGCGAGCGCAACTTCCGCAAGGAGAAGCGCTCGAACGAGAGCCACGGCTCGACCACCGACCCGGACGCGCGGCTCTATCGCAAGGCCGACGGCCGCGAGAGCCGGCTGTGCTTCATGGGCCACGTCCTGATGGAGAACCGCAACGGGCTTGCGCTCGATGCCGCGCTCACGCGCGCCACCGGGACGGCGGAACGGGAGGCGGCGCTTTCCATGCTCGACCGCCGCAGAAGGGGCGGGCGCGTCACGCTCGGAACGGACAAGGCTTACGACGTCACCGCCTTCGTCCAGGATCTGCGCGAGCGCACGGTGACGCCGCACATTGCCGTCAATGGCGTGGTCAGCAAACGCGGGGTGGTGCGCAGGACGGCGGTCGACGGCCGCACGACGCGGCATGCCGGCTACGCCTTCAGCCAAAGGGTCCGCAAGCGCATCGAGGAGGTGTTCGGCTGGATCAAGGCACAGGCCGGGTTTGCAAAGGTCAAGGTCCGCGGATGCGCCAAAGCCGAGGCGGTGTTCACCTTCGCGGTCGCCGCCTACAACCTGATCCGCATCCCCAAGCTGCTGGCACAAGCCTCGACCTGAGAATCAGACCACGACACAAGCCGGGCAGCAGGCCGCACCTCCCCATCGCGCCATAAAGCCCCCGTCCAAAAGCCCTACCGCGGCTGTAACTCGCGACTTCTTCAGCAGCCTGTTAGTGCAGAACCGGCAGCGGCTTCACGGCCGGGCCGGCGAAGCGGTCGCCCGGCAGGTCGGGAGCTTTCGCCGAGAAGCCGAGCGCGAGGCCGGCGGAGGCTGCCGCGACGTGGCCGCCCGGCGCGCCGGCTTGCGGCTTTGCCCGCGCCGTCGCGATCTTCACCCGCGGTCCCGGCGCGGCGCCGCTCGCGACCGTGGCGAAAAGGGCGCGCAGATGGATGCGCTCCTCGCTCGTCAGGCGGGCGACTGGCGTCTCCGGCAACGCTCTTTCCGGCAAGGCTCCTGCCGGGAAAGCGCCGGCGGTCGCGTCGCTGCGCGTCGGCGGCCCGATCATGGCCGAGGCGAGCTCGATCGGACGCGCCGGCGGCATCGGCATGAAGGCGAGGGCGGCGATGTCGAGGACGTCGCCCGGCCGCTTCGGCGGCAGCGGCACCGCGGCGACCGGCGCAGCGGCGTCCTCGGCCGGTGCTGCCTCCTTCGGCGCGATCGCCGCGGTCTGCGCGGGGGCGGAAGCCTCGGCCGCCGGGCGGCGCGTGAGGCCGCGCGAGGGCTCGGGGGCCGCGAAGGCGAGAACGCCGCGGGTGCCGCCGTCGTCCCCGCTCGCGGGCACATAAGGGGCGGCCTCCTGGGCGGCGCGCCCGCGCCCGCCGCGGCCGCGGCCGTAGAAATCCTCGTCCTCGTCGCCGCCGCCGAACAGCGTCGCCCACAGGCTGCGCCGTCCGCCGGAATCCTCGGCGCTGGCGTAGGCCATGCCGGCGACCGCGCCGCCCTTGGCGAGGATCTCGGCTTTCGCCTCCTCGTAGCGAGCGAGCGGCTTGTTGTCGGTCGGCAGGTGCACCGTCTTGCCGTCCGGGAACAGCGCCATGAGCTGCCCGCGGGTCATGCGCGGCCAGGCGCGCACGCTGCCGGCGTCGAGATGCACGAAGGAATGGGCCGAGTTCGGATAGAAGCCGACGCCGCCGTGCTGGAGGCGCATGCCGATCGAGCGCACCCGCGCCATGTCAACGTCGGGAAGATAGAAATCGAGGGCCTTGCCGGCCATGTGCTGGCTGAACTCGGAGACGGCGCGCGAGCGCCGCCGCAGCATGGCGTTGGTCTCCGGCGCCCGATAGGCCGAGACGACGTGGACCGGCTCGCTCGCCCCGACCGAGCGGTAGACCTCCCAGACGATGTCGAAGAGGCGCGGCTCCATCCTGGTCGGCTGGTCGGTGCGCCAGTCGCGCAGCAGCCAGTTCAGCTTCTCGAGCCCGCTCTGGTCGTAATAGCCGTTGCGCTTGAAGGTGATCGAGGCGTTTTCCTTGGTGTGCGTATGGTAGATCGAGATGGTGCGGGTATCGCCGTTGGCGACCGCATCCTGGGTCGCGCGGGTGCCGCACAGGAGGGCCGCGACGGCAACCGCGCCGAGGACCGCGCGGCGTGGCGCGGGGGCACGGCGCACGCAGCCGGACGCGGCCGCGAAACGACCCGATCCCAAGCTTCTCAAGAGCAGCTCGCCCCTCTCGGCCGCGACGTGGCGCGGCTTGTTTGGTGAAGGGAGACTTGCCGGGAACGGTTACCGTCCGGTTAAGCCCACCAACCCTGTCGTCCCGAGCGGAGCTTTGGGCCGAACCATGGCGAATTCGGGGCCGCAGCGCCTGGCCAGACCCTTAACGCGTCACCCACCACCAGCCCGGATGCTCGTACATCGGCATCGGCGACCGCACCGCGGTCTGGGCGCGTGGCGGGGCGCGGCGGCGAGCTTGCCGCTGCGGCTTCGCCTCGGCCGCAACGCGGGTGCCGTCGCTTGGCAGGCCGAGGGCGAGCCGGACCTTGTTGTTGACCGCGTAGAGGTCGGCGATCTGATGCAGCTCGCCCTTGTCGTCGGCCAGAAGCGTGAAATAGGTCAGGTGGACCGGGATCTTCTCGGGCAGCCTGATGGTGCGCTCGCCCTTGCCGATGAGGCTGCGCAGGCGTCCCTCGCTCCACTCCGGCCCGAGCACGAACTCGCCGAAGCGGAACGGCTGGTCGAGACGCACGCAGCCGTGGCTGAAGGCGCGCTTCTGGGCGTTGAACAGGCTGCGGTTCGGCGTGTCGTGCAGGTAGACCGCGTGCTGGTTCGGGAACATGAACTTGATGAAGCCGAGCGCGTTGCGCTCGCCCGGCGGCTGGCGCACCGAGATGCCGCCGTCGCGGGTCCGCACGACCTGATAGCCGCGCGAGGCGGCGTAGGCCGGGTCGGAGTAGAACTCGTTCTTGAAGATCGACGGCGGCACGTACCAGGACGGGTTGACGATCGCGTGCTCCATCGTGTCGGAGAACAGCGGGGTCGGCGTCTCGGGCTTGCCGACGATCACCCGCGCCTCGTGGATCGGGCGCCCGTCGGCGACGAGCCGCAGCTTGAATTCCGGCACGTTCACCCAGATGTGGCGCCGGCCCATGTCGGCGGGCAGCCAGCGCCAGCGCTCCATGTTGGCGAGGATGTCGCCCTCGAGCCGCGCCCCGCGCGCCTCCGCCAGCTTTGCCTTGAGGGCGCGATAGCCGGCGTGCGGTGGGTTGTAGGCGAGGAGCGCCGCGCCGGCGTCCTTCGCGGCGGCAAGACGCGTCAGCACGGCGTCGCCGGCCGGCAGCTCGAGCTTCGGCGTGATCAGCCGCGACAGCCGCGCCGGATCGACGCGCGCGCCGCGGGCGTCGCGGGCATAGAGCACCGCCGCGGCGGAGAGCTTCAAGTCGGCCTCGGCGAGGTCGCCCGCCTTGTCGGCCGCGGCACCGAGCGCCGGAACCGGGTAGTCGGCGGGATCGAGACCGTCCTCCGCCGCTTTGCCGAGGCGCGCCACGACGGCAAGCGCCGCCGGCGTCCAGGCCTCGTCCTTCAGCCAGAGCGGCTTGAAGTCGCCGAGCGCGTAGAAGGCGGCGATCGCCTCCCGGTCCTTCTTCGCAAGCTTCGGCGCGAGCTGGAATTTCGCATCCGCCAGGCGCGCCGAAATCGCCGCCCCGAGCTGGTCGGCGACCGTGAAGAGGGCCGGCGCCTCAGGCAGATCCGGCAACGCGATCTCGGCGGCCGGCGCCGGCGCGGGGCTCGCTTGCGCTTTGACGGTCGGCGCCGCGGCCGGCTCCGGCGAAGCGGTCTCGGCCGCCCGCGGCGCCTCGGGCGCGGCCGGGGTCGCCTCGATCATCAGGGTCGCGGCCGGCGGCTCGGGCAGCTCGATGTCCGGCAGGGCGGCGTCGTCGGCGGCGAAGCCCGGCCCGCACAGAAGGGCCGCCAGGCCGATCCCGGCTGCCAGAGACGCGAGCTTCACGGCCGCACGCGGCGTACTCATCCTTAACTCCTCACCGGCGCGAACGAAGCCGGATCTAGCGAATCCGGCATCCTTTCTTTGCGTCGCGGGCGGCGATGCGCAATGGCAGCGCCGCAACACCAACGCCCGAACAAGCGCGACCGTTTCGGCCCGCATCATCGTTCATTCGCGGCGAAAAATCACGCCGCGTCAGCCTCCCCCTCGGAAGCGAGCCCCAGATCCTTGAGTTTACGGTAAAGCGTCGAACGCCCGATGCCGAGCCGGCGCGACACCGCCGACATGTGGCCGCGGTAGTGCTGCAGCGCGAAGCGGATGATCTCGGCCTCGAGCTCCTCGAGCTTGCGCATGTCGCCCGATTCGTCGACGAGGCTGATGGCGTGCGGATCGCGCACCTCGACCCGGACGATCTCGCGCACCGGCGCCGGCGCGCCGTCGGCGAAGGTCGGGGCCGGCGGGATGCGCAGCTCGAAGCCCTCGACCTGGCAGACGATCTGCGGGAACTCGGCGAGCGTCAGCTCGTCGCCGTCGGCGAGCACCACCGCCCGGAACAGGGCATTCTCGAGCTGCCGCACGTTGCCGGGCCAGTCGTAGCGCACGAGCAGCGACAGCGCCTCGGCCGCGATGCCGCGCACGCGCTTGCCCTCCTCGGCCGCAAAACGCGCCAGGAACGAGCGGGCGAGGTCCGGGATGTCCTCCCGGCGCGCCCGCAACGGCGGCAGGGTCATCGGGAAGACGTTGAGGCGGTAGTAGAGGTCCTCGCGGAAGCCGCCGCCCTTGACGAGGTCGAGGAGGCTCTTGTTCGTCGCCGAGATCAGGCGGATGTCGACCTTGACCGGCTTCTTCGCGCCGACCGGATCGACCTCTCCCTCCTGGATCGCGCGCAGGAGCTTGACCTGGGCATCGAGCGGCAGTTCGCCGATCTCGTCGAGGAACAGCGTGCCGCCGGAGGCCTCGACGAACTTGCCGACGTGGCGCTCGGTCGCGCCGGTGAAGGCGCCCTTCTCGTGGCCGAACAGGATCGACTCGACGAGGTTGTCCGGAATCGCGCCGCAGTTCACGGTCACGAAGGCCTTGCCCTTGCGGTCGCTCGAGCCCTGGATGGCGCGCGCCAGCACCTCCTTGCCGACGCCGGACTCGCCCTCGATCAGCACCGGGATGTTCGACTTCGCGGCGCGCTCGGCGAGGCGGATCACCCGGGTCATGTCCGGGCTTGCGGTGGCGAGGTCCTTGAAGCTCAGCGTCCCGGAGGCGCGCCGGCGCATGCGGCGGATCTCGTCCTCGAGCGAGTCGACCCGCATCGCGTTCTTGATCGAGACCTGGAGCCGCTCGGCCCCGACCGGCTTGACGACGAAGTCGATGGCGCCGGCCCGCATCGCCTGGACGACGGTCTCGATCGAGCCGTGCGCGGTCTGCACGATGACCGGCGTCTCGATCGCCGATTCGCGCAGCTTCGCGAGCACGCCGAGCCCGTCGAGGTTCGGCATCACGAGGTCGAGGATGACGACGTCGATGCGCGCCCCGTCCGGCGAGCGCAGGAGCGACAGCCCGGCCTCGCCGGTCTCGGCCAGGACCGGCTCGTAGCCGAAGCGGCGCACCATCGCCTCCAACAGCCGCCGCTGAACCGGATCGTCGTCGACGACGAGAATGGTGCCTGACATATAAAGCGGACTCGCAAGCCGGTGTTTCGTTTCGGCGCGATGCTCCGCGACAAGGGTAAAGCTGCGCTTAACGAAGGGACGTGCCCGGGGGGCCGGTTCGATCAAATTCGCGCGGGTTGATTGAACGGGCATTACCGCCGATATCTCGTCCGCCCTCGCCGGAACCTCCATCCCGATGACCCCGAGCCTCGACCCAGACTTGCGCGCGCCCGAGCCGGCGCTCCGGACCGGCTCCAGGCCGGCCGAGCTCGGGGCCCTGCCCGAATGGGATCTCTCCGACCTCTACCCGGGCATGGACAGCCCGGATTTCGCGCGCGACCTCGCCCGGGCCGAGGCCGAATGCAAGGCGTTTGCCGAGACCTACCGCGGCACGCTCGACGGGCTCGCCCGGAGCCAGGACGCCGCGCATGCGCTCGGCGCCGCCGTCCTGCGCTACGAGGCGATCGAGGATCTCCTCGGCCGGATCATGTCCTATGCCGGCCTCGTCTATTCGGGCGACACCACCGATCCGAAACGGTCCAAGTTCTACGGCGACACGCAGGAGCGCCTGACCTCGGCCTCGAGCGAGCTCCTGTTCTTCACCCTCGAGCTCAACCGGATCGAGGATGCGGTGCTCGACGCGGCGATGCAGACGGAGCCGCTTGCCCGCTACCGGCCCTGGCTCGAGGACATCCGCAAGGACAAGCCGTTCCAGCTCGAGGACAAGATCGAGCAGCTGTTTCACGAAAAGTCGGTCACCGGGCGCGCGGCCTGGAACCGCCTGTTCGACGAGACCATCGCCTCGCTCCGCTTCGAGGTGCGCGGCGAGGAACTGACGCTCGAGCCGACCCTCAACAAGCTGCAGGACGCCGACGGAACGCTCCGTCGCGACGCCGCCGAGGCGCTCGCCAAGGTGTTCCGGGCGAACCTGCGCACCTTCACGCTCATCACCAACACGCTGTCGAAGGATCGCGAGATCTCGGACCGCTGGCGCGGCTTCGAGGACGTCGCCGATTCGCGCCACCTCGCGAACCGCGTCGAGCCCGAGGTCGTCGAGGCGCTCGTCGCCGCGGTGCGCGAAGCCTATCCGCGCCTGTCGCACCGCTACTATCGCCTCAAGGCGAAGTGGTTCGGCAAGGACCGGCTCGAGCATTGGGACCGTAACGCGCCGCTGCCGAAGGTCGAGCAGCGCACGATCCCGTGGACCGAGGCGCGCGACACGGTGCTCGAAGCCTATGCCGGATTCTCACCGCGCATGGCCGCGATCGCCCGCGAATTCTTCGACGAGCGCTGGATCGACGCGCCGGTCCGTCCCGGCAAGGCGCCCGGCGCCTTCGCGCATCCGACGGTGCCGTCGGCGCACCCCTATGTGCTCCTCAACTACCAGGGCAAGCCGCGGGACGTGATGACGCTCGCGCACGAGCTCGGCCACGGCGTCCACCAGGTGCTGGCGGCGCCGAACGGGGCGCTCATGGCGCCGACGCCGCTGACCTTGGCCGAGACCGCGAGCGTGTTCGGCGAGATGCTGACCTTCCGCCGCCTCCTCGAGAAGACCGCCGATCCGGTTCAGCGCAAGGCGATGCTCGCGGCGAAGGTCGAGGACATGATCAACACGGTCGTGCGCCAGATCGCCTTCTACTCCTTCGAGCGCAAGGTCCATCTCGAGCGCCGCAAGGGCGAGTTGACCTCAGAGCAGCTCGGCGAGCTCTGGATGTCGGTGCAGGACGAGAGCCTCGGCCCGGCGATCCGGCTCGGCGACGGCTATGAGAACTTCTGGACCTACATCCCGCACTTCGTCCATTCGCCGTTCTACGTCTACGCCTACGCCTTCGGCGACTGCCTCGTGAACTCGTTGTACGGCGTCTACCAGAACGCCAACCAGGGCTTCGTCGAACGCTATTTCGCCATGCTCTCGGCGGGCGGCACGAAGCACCATTCCGAGCTCCTCGCCCCGTTCGGGCTCAACGCCCGCGATCCCGCCTTCTGGCAGATCGGGCTTTCGATGATCGAGGGGCTGATCAAGGAACTTGAGGAATTCGAGCGCGACTAGACCG
Organism: Methylobacterium sp.; assembly: GCA_021154065.1. Next base: position 5,811 of record JAJKJG010000024.1, on the reverse strand, counting down.
GCCCCGCTTGCGCCCCGGCAGCGCAGGACCTAGGAGGTCCGGCAAAACCTGTGGGGGCCTCAAGCATGCGTTACGCGCTTTACCTGTTTGCACTCATCGTCACGCTCGCGCTCGTGCCGGTCGACCGCGCTCACGCGCAATACCGGTTCGGCACCGACGAGCAGATCCACTTCATCCAGGACGTGCCGCTCAAGGGCGCCAAGGATGAGGCGCTCTACCTCGGCTATATGACCAAGACCCAGAACTTCCTCCTCGGCGTCTCCGTCGAGGACGCCGGCTACGTGCTTGGGGTCACGGGCGAGAGCGGCCGGTTCTATCACATGCCGAAGGGCGAGGAGCTGGCGAAGTTCCAGACCGCCGACACGCTGCCGTCGCCGCTGCCGCCGTACCGGCTCGGCTTCTTCGATTACGTCGTCGGCTACTCGCTGTGGTGGGGCCTTGCCCTCGTGGCGCTGTTCTGGGGCATCGGCGCCTGGCGCAAGCGCAAGGCTCCCGAGCCGGCAAACGAGGCGGCGCCGCAAGCCTGATGCCGCTCGCCGCGCTCTCCGCCGCCCTCGTCGCGAACGCCGGTCTCGACCGCGACGCGTCCTACGGGCCCGAGGAGCGGGACATACTCTCGGCCGAGAAGGGCCGCGCCGCCTGGGACGCCATCCGGGCCTGGCCCGGCTATGCGCCGACGCCGCTTCGCCGGCTGGCGCCGATCGCCGCCGAGGCCGGCGTCGCCGAGCTGCTCTACAAGGACGAGGGCCACCGCTTCGGGCTCAGGAGCTTCAAGGCGCTCGGCGGCGCCTATGCGGTCGAGCGCCTGGCGCGCCAGCACGGCGCCGACGGTCTGACCGTCGCCTGCGCGACCGACGGCAACCACGGCCGCGCGGTCGCCTGGGGCGCCCGCAAGGCCGGGGTCAAGGCGGTGATCTTCGTGCACGAGGGCGTAAGCCCGGGGCGCGCCGAGGCCATCGCGGCGCTTGGGGCCGAGGTGGTGCGGGCCGGCCGCACCTACGACGATTCGGTCCGGCTTTGCGCCGACGCCGGGCGGCAGAACGGCTGGCAGATCGTCTCCGACACCTCCTGGCCGGGCTACGAGGAGGCGCCGAAGACGGTGATGCAGGGCTACGTCGTGATGGTCGGCGAAGCGCTCGCGGCGGGCGCGCGCCCGAGCCATATCTTCGTGCAGGGCGGCGTCGGCGGCCTTGCGGCCGCGGTGCTGTCCTGGCTCTGGGAGACGCAAGGGGCGGCGCGGCCGGTCTTCGTCGTCGTCGAGCCGGAAACCGCAGCCTGCCTGTTCGCGAGCGCCAAGGTCGGCGCCCCGACAAGCGTCGGCGGCGATCTTGCGACGATCATGGCCGGCCTCTCCTGCGGCGAGCCGTCGCTTCTCGCCTGGCGCATCCTCGCCCGCGGTGCCGACGCCTTCATGACGATCCCGGACGGGGCGGCGGCTGAGACCATGCGCGATCTTGCCGATCTCGGCGTCGTCGGCGGCGAATCGGGCGTCGCGGGGCTCGCCGGCTTCCGGCTCGCGGCGGCGGACCCGCAGCTCCGGACGGCGCTGCGGCTCGACGCGAGCTCCCGCGTCCTCGTCTTCGGCACCGAAGGCGCGACCGATCCGGACGTGTACGCACGGATCGTCGGACGGAGCGCCGAGGACGTGGCCGGCGCCCGTTCCAGCCGGATCGCGGAGGTCGCATGAGCCGCATCGTCACCGTCGGCGCGGCGCAGCTCGGGCCGGTCCAGCGCGCCGACAGCCGCGCCGCGGTCGTCGCCCGCATGCTCGACCTGCTGCGGCAGGCGGGCGAGCACCGCTGCGACCTCGTCGTCTTCCCCGAGCTTGCGCTCACCACCTTCTTCCCGCGCTGGTGGATGGAGGATCAGGACGAGATCGACGCCTTCTTCGAGCGCGAGATGCCCTCGAACGAGACCGCGCCGCTGTTCAACGAGGCGCGGGCGAGGGGCATTGGCTTCTATCTCGGCTTCGCCGAGCTCGCCCGGGAGAACGGCGCGACGCGCCGCTTCAACACCTCGATCCTCGTCGACGGCTCCGGCCGCGAGGTCGGCCGCTACCGCAAGATCCACCTGCCGGGCCATGCCGAGCATGAGCCCTGGCGCGCCTTCCAGCACCTGGAGAAGCGCTATTTCGAGATCGGCGATCTCGGCTGGCCGGTCTGGCGCGCCATCGGCGGGCTCTACGGCATGTGCATCTGCAACGACCGCCGCTGGCCCGAGACCTATCGCACGATGGGGCTGCAGGGCGTCGAGATGGTGCTCCTCGGCTACAACACGCCGCGCCACAACCCGCCTGCGCCCGACCACGACCGGCTGTCCGAGTTCCACAACCAGCTCTCGATGCAGGCCGGCGCCTATGCCAACGCCACCTGGGTGGTCGGCGTCGCGAAATGCGGCGTCGAGGAGGGCTGCGAGATGATCGGCAACTCCTCGATCATCGCGCCGACCGGCGAGGTCGTGGCGCAGGCGCTGACGCAGGGCGACGAGCTCGTCATCGCCCGCTGCGACCTCGACCTCGGTCGCAGCTACAAGGCGACGACCTTCAACTTCGCGCGCCACCGCCAGCCCGAGCAGTACCGCATGATCGTCGAGCGCCGGGGGGCGGTGGAGCCGGAGTAATTCGCCTACACGTGCACGCCGCCGTCGCCGAGCTCGCCCCCCGGGTAACGGCGAAACGTCGCCTGGAAGACCCAGCCGTAGAACGCCGCGACGACTGCGGCGACGAGCCAGCCCGGCAGCGGACCGATCGCGGCGTTGCCGAGCCATTCGAAGGGCGAGAGCGCGAATTCGGCCGGCGCGCCGCCGGGCTGCAGCTTCGGCGAGGTGATCTTCAGCACCCAGGCGGCGAGCAGGATCAGGAACATCCAGCCGTAGTTCCGGCGCAGGCGCCGCGACATCGCCTGCCGCCGCCCGATGAGGAAGATCGGCCGGCGCAGATCCTCGCCGAGCGTGCGCATCCAGCCGTCCTCGCCCTTGATCCCGGGCGCGAAGATCGGCGCATAGTAGTTGCGCTCGAGCCTGCGGACGCGGCTCCGGTAGACGTCGAAGAAGCGGTAGCGGCGCGCCTCGATGGTGAGCAGCAGCAGCACCAGCACCATCGCGAAGAGCACGACGCCGTGGTGCGCGGTCGGGGTCGAGAGCGACACCGACAGCATGGCGCCGACAACGGTGATCGCCCAATTGCTGGTGCGGTCGATGCGGTCGCGCCATCCGGCCATGCGGGCGATCTCGGCGCGGTGGTAATGCGCCAGCACGGTGATGAACTCCGTCCGGGTGCCCGGGAACACCGGCCCGACGATGCGCGGCGCCGCTTCCGCAGCGGCAGCGGCCTCGGCTGCGGCGGATTCCGGCTTGGCAAGCTCCTCGTCCCTAGCCATGGTTCGGGAGTGTAACGCAAAAAGCGGGGGCGAAGTGACCTACGACCTCATCCTCAAGGGCGGGCGCGTGATCGACCCGTCGCAGAATCTCGACCGGGTGACCGATGTCGCCTTCTCGGGCGGCAAGGTCGCGAAGATCGGCGACGGGCTTGACGACGCGAGCTCCGATGTGCGCGACCTCTCGGGCTTCATCGTCTCGCCCGGCCTGATCGACCTCCACACCCATGTCTATTGGGGCGGGACCTCGCTCGGCATCGACGCCGACGCGTTCTGCCGCGACAGCGGCGTCACGACCTCGGTCGACACCGGCAGCGCCGGGCCGGGCAACTTCGCCGGCTTCCGCAAGCATGTCATCGAGCCCTCGCAGGCGCGCATCCTCGCCTATCTGCACGTCTCGTTTGCCGGCATCTACGCCTTCTCGAACACCGTCATGGTCGGCGAGAGCGAGGACACCCGCATGATGGCGCCGAAGGAGGCGGCCGAGGTCGCGGATGCGAACCGCGACGTCATCGTCGGCATCAAGGTGCGGGTCGGCAAGCACGCCTCCGGCGACCAGGGCACGGCGCCGCTCAACATCGCGCTGCAGGTCGCCGACGAGGTCGGAATGCCGCTGATGGCCCATATCGACCATCCGCCGCCGTCCTACGAGGAGGTGATCGACATGCTGCGGCCGGGCGACGTGCTGACGCACTGCTTCCGCCCGTTCCCGAACGCGCCCTGCACGGCGCAAGGCACCGTCAAGCAGGCGGTGCTGAACGCCCGCAAGCGCGGCGTGATCTTCGACATCGGCCACGGCAAGGGCTCGTTCGCGTTCAAGACCGCCCGGGCGATGCTGGCGAACGGGTTCTACCCGGACACGATCTCGTCCGACATCCACACGCTCTGCATCGACGGCCCGGCTTTCGACCAGGTCACGACGCTGTCGAAGTTCCTCTGCCTCGGCATGGAGCTGCCCGAGGTGATCAGACGCACGACCGTCAACGCCGCGATGGCGCTGAAGCGCCACGAGCTCGGCAGCCTGAAGCCCGGCAGCGCCGGCGACGCGACGATCCTGTCGGTGCGCGAGGGCAAGTTCGACTATGTCGACGTCGTCGGCGAGCACCTGATCGGCGACCGCAAGATCGTCTCCGAGGGCGTGGTGATCGCCGGGCGCTGGTGGCATCCCAGGCGCTCGCAGCGGTTCGCCAACCAGAACGCTCGATCACGCCGGGAAGGGGCGGCGAAGACGCCGGCTTCAGCGCCCCTCGATGCCGGCTGAAAAAGCGAACGGAGGAGATGCCATGAGCGCCCCCCTGTTCCCGAACGAAAGCCAGGCATATCGCGACGCACGCGAGGCGCTGCTCAAGGAGGAGCAGGAGCTCGTCGCCAAGACGAAGGCGGTGGCCGCCCGGCGCCGCACGCTGCCGCCCGGCGGGCCATTGAAGGAGGATTACGTCTTCCAGTGGGCCGGCGGCGGAAAGGTTGGACAGCGGGTCAAATTCTCCGAGCTGTTCGGCGACAAGACGACGCTCCTCATCTACTCGTGGATGTTCGGCCCGGGATGGGACAAGCCGTGCCCGTCCTGCACGTCGCTGATGGATGGGTTCGATCGCGCCTGGTACTCGGTCGCGCAGGACGCCGCGTTTGCGGCGATCGCCAAGGCCCCGGCCGAAAAGATCGACGCCTGGGCGAGGGAGCGCGGCTGGTCGCAGATCCCGCTGCTGTCGGGATACGAATCGCCCTTCCAGGCGGATTACAAGAGCCAGGGCGACAGCGACGACATGCAGCTTCCGGTCATGCATTGCTTCCAGAAGCGCGACGGCAGGATTTTCCATTTCTGGAGCACCGAGTCGATGATGAACCACGTCGACACCGTGTGGCCGTACTGGAACCTGATGGACTTCACGCCGGAGGGCAGGCCGGACCGGCAAACGCCGCCGCAGCGGTTCAGGAGCGAGTTCCTGGAAAGGAATTACCTCAACAAGTAGCGCCGAACGCATGGCGAAGGAGGAACGATGTCCGCCGAAGACAAGCTCCGCGAGCTCGGCCTCGCGCTGCCGACCGTGCCGACGCCGGTCGCGAACTACGTCCCGTTCCGGCGCGCCGGCGACATCGTCTATCTCTCGGGCCAGGGACCGCGGAAGGCCGACGGCTCCTATCACACCGGCAAGGTCGGGCGGGACGTGACCTGGGAGGAGGCCTACGAGCACGCCAAGATCACCGCGCTCGGCCTCCTCGCGGCGGCGAAGACCGCGGCCGGCGGGCTCGACAAGGTCGAGATCGTCAAGGTCCTCGGCATGGTCAACGGCGTGCCCGAGTTCGCCGACCAGCCGAAGGTCATCAACGGCTGCTCGGATCTGTTCGTCGCGGTGCTCGGCGAGCGCGGCCGCCACGCCCGCTCGGCGGTCGGCATGGGCTCGCTGCCGAACAACATGACGGTCGAGATCGAGGCGGT
>JAJKJG010000023.1 GCA_021154065.1 Methylobacterium sp. | reverse complement strand
TCGACCGCCGGCCAGTTCACGACGAGGCTGAGGATGTCGACCCGCGCCGCGCCGTCGACGTCGCCGGCGAAGTTCACGGTCGAGTTGGTGACGATCAGCCGCCGGACGTTCCGGTTTGCGGAACGGCCCGCGAGGCGGTCGCGCTGGCGGTCCCAGAGCGGCGACCACAGGTCCTTGCCCTCCTCGACCCGGAGCTGGGCTCCGCTCAGGGCGACCTCGGCAAGCTCGATCCGCCCGATCAGCAGCGGCCAGATCCGGAACTCGCTGCGCAGCTGCTCCGCGTCGACGAGCGGCGGCGAGCCGGGGACGGCGAGCGCCACGTTCTCGAACTTCATCCGCGGCACCGGCAGGAGCGCGATCGTGGTGCGGCCCTTCACCGCGAGATCGAGCCCGTAGACGCTGCGCAGCTGGCGCGCCACGGCCGCGGTGAGCCGGCCGGTGTTCACCGTCCACGGCGCGATCGCAAGCGTCAGCGCCGCCAGACAGGCGAGCGCGATTCCCAGAATGGTTCGACGTGACATCAGGCCCGAATTGATCTCGTTCTTATGCGCGGCCGAGCCCACCTTGCTCTTATGCCCCGTGGGCAACGTTCCTCCGGGCTCGTCGCGGGCGAATCCATACCGCCTCCAGGGGCGATTGTCTAAGTCCCGAACCTCAAGCCCGGCTCAGGCCTGCTCGCGCACCGGAAGCATGGCGGCGCCGCCGGTACGGTCGGGCGATGGATCGAGCGCGCGGGCGACGACGGCGGGCTCGGTCTGGTCGGTGCCGCGCGAGAGCCGCATCACCGGAAAGATGCCGACGGCGACGATGACGAGCGCCGCGAGCGCCCCGTCCTCGAAGGCGCCGCGCGTGGCGTGGCCGTAGACGAGCGTCGCCAGCGTCTCGGCGTTGAGGGGCCGCAGCAGGAGCGTCGCCGGCAGCTCCTTCAGGCAGTCGACGAAGACGAGCAGGGCGGCGCTCGCGAGCGCCGGGCGCAGGAGCGGCAGCTGGATGCGCAGCACGAGCTCGCGGGGCTTCGCGCCGAGGCAGCGCGCCGCGTCCTCGACGCTCGCCGACACCCGCGACAGCCCGGCCGCGAGCGAGCCCGTCGCGATCGGCAGGAAGCGCACCACATAGGCGATGACGAGCGCCGCTCCCGATCCGATCAGAAACAGCCCGAGCGGCTCCCCCGCGACGAGCCGCCAAAGGCGGTTCAGCACGTTGTCGACGGCGATGACCGGTGCGAGCAGGCCGAGCGCCAGCACCGTCCCTGGGACGGCGTAGCCGAGCCCGACCACGAAGGTCAGCGCAGCGGTGAGCGCGCGCTGCGCGAAGCGCGACGCCGTCGTCACCACGAGACCGAGAACGAGCGCACCGAGCGTCGCCGAGAGCGCGAGCCCGATCGTCCGCGCGAGATGCCCGATGAAGGCGGCGTCGAGCTGGCTGACGAGCCCGCGCCGGACCGTTTCCTTGAGAAGGAAGCCGGCCGGAAGGACGAAGCCGGCGACGACCGGGAGCGTGCAAGCGAGCGCCGCGACGAACCCGGCGCCGCGCGGCAGCGGTGTCGGCGCGACCATGCGCGAACGCCTGCTCGAGACGGTGTAGCGCCGGTCGCGGCGTCCGCGCCGCTCGAGCGCGATGAGCGCCACGACGATCGCCAGCATGAGGCAGGCGATCTGCGCCGCGCCGGCAAGGCTGCCGCGGTTGAGCCAGGTGGTGTAGACCGAGAGGGTGAGCGTCCTGACGCCGAGATATTCGCTCGCGCCGATGTCGTTCAGCGCCTCGAGCAGCGCCAGCGCGAGCCCGATCGCGAGCGCCGGGCGCGCCAGCGGCAGGGCGACGGTGCGAAACATCTCGAAGCGCCCGGCGCCGAGCGTGCGCGCGACCTCGACCATCGATGCGCTCTGGGTCGCGAACATCGTCCGTGCCGCCGCATAGACGTAAGGATAGAGCACGACCGCCATCACGAGGATGCAGCCGGGGAGGGAGCGGATCTCCGGAAACCAGTACTCGGTCCGCGAGCGCCACCCCATCGCCTGCCGCAACGCCGCCTGCACCGGACCGGCGGCGTCGAACACTTCGACATAGACGTAGGCGGTGATGTAGGTCGGCACCGCGAGCGGCAGCGGCAGGAGCCAGGCGAGCCAGTCGCGTCCCGGGAAGCGGTGCACCGTCACGAGCCAGGCGGTGCCGACGCCGAGGGTTCCGGTCAGGAGCGCGACGCCGGCGAGGAGCAGGGCGGTCTCAAGCAGCGCTGCCGGGAGCACGGTCGCGGCAAGCGCCAGCGACAGCGCCGCCTCGCCGCGGAACGCGATGATGGCGAGCGAGGCGAGCGGCGCGAGGACGAGCCCCGCGGCGGCGAAGAGCACGACGACCGACCACCGCGGCGCGCTGCCGAAGGCTCGCCGCGCCGGCACGTCGCGCGGGCGGGGGAGGGCGGCCGCCGCCCTCACGGGCTTCGCCGGCCGCCGCCGGCGCGCCTCACCTGTCGAAACCGACCTTGTCGACGAGCTCGCTCGCCTTCGCCCGCGCCTTGGCGACGTCGGAGAGCGGCATCGGGTCGGGCTTCAGCTCGCCGAACGAGCGCACGAGGGCGTTGACCGGAACGCCGGCTCGCACCGGATACTCGTAGTTCACGTCGGCGAAGACGCGCTGGGCCTCGTTCGAGGCCATGAACTCGACGAGCTTCACGGCATTGTCGCGGTTCGGCGCGTGCTTGGCGACGACGGCGCCGGACACGTTCACATGCGTGCCGCCGTCCTTGAACGCCGGCAGGATGACATGGATCGCCTCCGCCCATTTCTTCTGCTCGGGGGCGCCGTTCGTCATCAGGCCGACATAGTACTGGTTGCCGAGGCCGATATCGCAGACGCCGGCGGCGATGTCCTTCGCCACGTCGCGGTCGCCGCCCGACGGCTTCTTGGCGAGGTTGGCCTTGACGCCGCGCAGCCATTCCTCGGTCCTCGCCTCGCCGTGCCGGACGAGGAAAGCCGCGACGAGGCCGATGTTGTACTGGTGCTGGAAGGAGCGGGTGCAGAGCTTGCCTTTCCACTTCGGGTCGGCGAGGTCCTCGTAGGTCATCGCGGTGTCCGGCACGCGCGCCTTGGAGGCATAGACCGTGCGGGCGCGCAGCGAGAGCGCGAACCAGCGGCCCTCCGGATCGCGCAGATTGGCCGGGATGTTCGAGGCCAGCGCCTCGGAGCGCACCGGCTGCGCGATGTCGAGATCGAGCGCCTGCTGCAGGCGGCCGATGTCGACGGTGATCAGCACGTCGGCTGGGCTGTTCTCGCCCTCGGCCTTGATGCGCTCGGCGAGGCCCTGCTCGGAGAAGATGGCGTTGACCTTGACGCCGGTCGCCTTGGCGAACTCGTCGAGCGTCGCCGAATAGAGCCCCGGCTCGCGGTTGGTGTAGACGTTGACGACGCCTTCGGCGTGAGCCGGAAGGGCAGCGCCGAGCGTCATGGCGGCGAGCGCACCGAGAGCGGCGCGTCTCCAGCTAAGATGATTCATGATGGTCCTCTTCGAGCCATCGAGGGGTCAAGGCCCTCGCGGGTCGCCGCATCTCGCGGCTTTGGCGAGAAAGCACTCCGAAGAGGCGCGGGTCAATAAAAAACGTAAGCCGCTCAATAGTTTATAGGATTTCTAAACTGGCGTGCGGTGCGGCCCCGTGCTCCCGAGAGGCCCCACCGGATCGCTTCGGTGGGGCCGGTCGGGGGCCCCGCGTCAGGCGGCGCGCCGGAAGCGCTCGGCGGCCTGCTTCGTCTCGGCCGCGATGGCTTTTCCGGCCTCGTCGGCGACCTGCATCGAGCGCTCGGCGACGCGGCGGGTCACGTCGATGAGCTGCTGCAGGTTGTCGCGCACGAGGTCGCTCTGGGCCGCCGCGAGGTCAGGCAGGGTGCGGCATTGCGCCAGCCTGGTCACGCCCTCGGCGTTCTTCTGGAACCGCTCCTGCACGAGGTCGAGCCACTCCCGCGACAGCTCCTGGAAGCCGCGCGCCAGAACCGATCCGGTCTGGGTGATCGCCTCGAGGTTCTGCGTCGCCTGCCGCGTCAGATCCTCGTTCTGGCCGGTGAGGCCGAACACGCGGCCGAACTCGTCCGCGACCCGCCGCACGCCGTCCGCGCCGGTCGCCTCGTCGGTCCTCTTCGTGGCGTCGTTCTGGTTCTTTCGAATCTCTGCCATCTGATGCCTCCTGAAAAATGACGTTGCCGGCGATCGAGCTTTGCCGGCTACTCGCTGTCGTGAACGCGGCTTGTGGAGCCCGCCTGGGCGCTTGGGCTTTGCTTCGTGCTTCTCGCCCAGCACCCGCGGACACCCGACCAACGCCGCGCCGGAGGACCGGTTTCAGCGTGGCCATGGCCACTGTGATCATGCTTCATGACGAGAAAAAGAAGAGCGCCGCGAAGGGCGCTCTGGAAGTCTTCGGCCCGAGCATAAGGGGAATGCGGGGAAGCGCGGGCCGGTATGCCTGTCGAACGCCGGGCGGGCGGGTCGGTTCCAGCGTGGCGGTTAAGCGGATCGCGGCCCATGGGCGCGAGCGCTGCGCAGCTCGACCGATCGCCGGGCGGCAGGCGGCGGTCGGGGGTGGACAGGGCCGGACGCCCGCACTATCTAAACCGCGCCTGGGCCCTTTCCGCCACAGCTTCGCGCCGCGCCCGACACGAGGTCGCCCGACACGAAGATTCTGGCACCTGGTCCCTTGGGGGATAGTTTAACGGTAGAACCGCGGACTCTGACTCCGCTAGTCTAGGTTCGAATCCTAGTCCCCCAGCCAATAAAATCAAATACTTAGACGCCCTTTGCTGAACCGCCTGCAGTTTATAGCTACCACCTAGCAACCAAAACGCCCGGCGCTCGGCTGGGCGTGGCAAAGGAAAAGCCGCCCCCAAGGAAGGGCGGCTTTTGTAGTCACACCGGCCGTGCTGGGGGCTGAAGTGGCCGGCAGACTCAAGTTAGGAAGCGGCTTGGTTGCCCGCAAGAGGAGACTGCGCTTGCAGCAAAAGGTCGCCTAACACTTGCCGGCAATGGCGAGTGCGGCCCTCACCTGGCAAACAGCCTCTGGGCTGTCATCGCGCACCACAATGGTCACATCGGCGTTGTCGGCTCCCCGGAGTGTCCTGTCCCGCACCATGTCGGCCGCCGCCCGCGCGGCTTCTAATTAAGCGCGCAACCTCGGGGCTTAACAGGCCAATCCCATCGTCGTCTCGGACGGTCACGCCACTCGTGCAAACGTCAAAGTGGAAGCGCGGCACCGGCCGTTCCTCGGCAGAGACCGGCGCGTCAATGCGGGGGGTCGTCTTTCGTTGCATTCACCCCAACAAAAAAGCCCAGCGCTGGGCCAGGCTCTTAACGTAGGCCAGGATTACCTCAGCGGTTTGCCGGCTCGGTAGATCGGCGCAGGCGACCGCCCGTTCCGGGGCGGCGAGGTAGTGATTG
>JAJKJG010000022.1 GCA_021154065.1 Methylobacterium sp. | reverse complement strand
TCTCCGGCGCGACAAGGCGCGCCGCCCGGCATCCTGGCGGCGGCCTCGCCCGTCCCGGTGAAAAACCCGGGTCCGTGCGGACGCACTTAAGGCGGCTTTCGACCGGCAGCGGTCGTCAAGGCGCCGAAGTCGCGGGGCCAGGGACCAAGAGCGCCGCGCGCGGGGTGCGTCGGACCCGCCGGACGGCGGTGCCGACCTTCCCATCCTGCCTTTCGCGCGAAGCCGCCGGCTTGGCGCGGGAGAAGACGCGCCCCGCGCTCCTCTCTCTTAATTCGAGGGACGCGCCGCCTGCCGCACCCCCCGGGCCGTCTCGGCCGCGGGAACGTGAGCGTGCGCCTCACCATCAAGATCCCCTGCCCTCGCCTCACGCTGCGCGCCGGCGCGCCGGAACGACAGCGCAACAACCTCAAGGAGCCACGCATGCAGCCAACAACCGACACCCCCGCCCTCACGCCCGAAGAGGAAGCCGCCGCCCGCGAATGGCTCGCGGACCGGGTGCCGGACTTCCTCTGGTCGTCCTATCCCTTCGACGTGCCGCCCGGACGGATGGGCGTCGTGCGCTATCTCCTGACCATGTTCCAGGCGCACCGGCACTGTCCCCGCCGCTCCTGCCGGCGCGCCCGGCGCTGCCTCGGCGGGGACGGCCCGCCCTGCTTCCGGGCCGACCGGAAAGAGCTTCGGAAGATCCTGCTCCTGACCTGGTCGAACCTGTTCCTCGGCCTGCCGGAGGAGGCGTTCGCGGCGGGGCTCGACAAGCTCGGCGACCGCTACGAGATGCTGCCCGAGGGCGTGCCGGTGCCGGAGCCGGAAGACCTCGCGGGCGATCGCAAGGCGCGGGCGTGAAGGCCGGCATGGCCGGCGCCGCGGCGCGTCGTCACCGGATCGTGGCTTGCGCGTGAACCGGTTCGGCTCGACCATCGCGCCCGGCCCGCAAGAGGCCTCATAGGGGAGCAGAGAGAATGAACACGCGCATCATCGGGCTTTCGGCGGCGGTCGCCGCCGCGGCGCTCACGGGCTTTGCCGCGCAATCGCTTGCCGGCGGCGACAAGATCGCCTTCCCGGCAAATTACGACAAGGGCGTGATGTACACGACCGTCGATCGCGCCGACAACAAGCAGTACCGCGAGCTCTACGTCACGCCGGCAGCGGCGGTCGAGGCGGCAAAGAAGGGCGCGCCGCTGCCGGACGGCACCGTGCTGACGCTCGTCCAGTACCGCGCCGTCCTCGGCGCCGACGGCAACCCGACGAAGGACGCGAACGGCCGCTTCTCGAAGGGCGACATCGTCGGCTACACGGTCATGGAGAAGCGCGCCGGCTGGGGCGCCGAGTACCCGCCGGAGATCCGCAACGGCGAGTGGGAATACCAGGCCTTCACGCCGGCGAAGGCCGTCAACGACAAGGCCAACCTCACCGCCTGCTTCCAGTGCCACAAGCCGCTCGACAAGCAAGACTTCGTGTTCTCCTACGACAAGCTCCAGGCTCACAAGGGGATGTGAGGCCGTTGCGGTCGCGCCTGGCCGTCGCCGCGGCGGCGGTGCTCGCGGCGGCGCCGGCGCTCGGGCAGGCGCCGGAGTCGCGCTACACCGAGCTTGTCGGCGGGCGCTTCCGGTTCATCTCCGGCAGCCGCGCGCCGGAGGCGGACGAGGTCAAGCGCTGTCCGGGCCATGGCGGCGCCGAGGTCGAGACGCGCTACAGCCATACGCGCCTCTCGCTCAGCTACCGCTTCTCGGCGAAGCAACGCGCCGATGACGTCGTCGGCGCCTGGAGCGCCGGCAAGACCGTCGAGTGGCGCGGCCTCAAGGGCAAGAAGGGCTTCGAGCCCTACGCCGCGATCGTGCGCCTTCAGATGAAGGACCACGAGAACGGCAAGCCGGGACCGGTCGCCGACGGCGAGGTGCTGGCGGTGATGCGGGTCGATCCGCGCGAGGCCGAGGCCTGCGCCATCGCCTATGTCGACGCCAAGGCGAACAAGGCGCCGAACCTTCTCGCCCGCGACGCCGCCGATCGCCTCGGCCCGGCCTTCGACTGCGGCTCGGAAACGGCGGCGGTGATCGGCGCTGCGACGCGCTGGACGAGCGAACTCGCGGCGCGGCGTCGCTAGAGCGCGATGACGTCTCGTCGAGTCGTCATCGCGCTCTACCTCTTTGTTTGAGCATGATCTTTTCCGAAAACCGGCAGCCACTTTTCGGGATCATGCCTCAGGCTTGCGGCAGCTGCAGCGCCCCGGAGCGCCCGCGGATCGGCGCCGCGAGCGAGAGCTCGAATCCGGCCGCCGGAAAGCGCGTGTCGACCTCGGCCTCGAGCTGCGCGGTCAAGACCCGCTTCAAGAGCCGCGAGCCGAAGCCGAGCTTCGTCGGCTGCGACACCGCCGGCCCGTCGCGCTCGATCCATTTGAGGCGCAGCATCCCCGGCGCGCCGGCGAGCGGCGGCTCGAAGGCCCAGGTCACCGCGAGCCGCCCGCCGGGGCGGGAGAGCGCGCCGTATTTCGCCGCGTTGGTGGTGAGCTCGTGGATCGCCATGCCGAGCGGCACCGCCTCCTCGGCCCCGAGCTCGACCGGCGGGCCCTCGAGCGCGATGCGCGGGCGGAGCTGGTCCTCATAGGGGTGGAGCTCGCGGTAGAGCATGTCGCGCAGCGACGCCGTCTGCCGCACGCCCTCGGTCAGGAGGTCGTGGGTCTTGGCGAGCGAGATCACGCGGCCGGTGAAGGCGGCGGCGAAATGCTCCGGCGAGGGCGCCGAGCGCGCCGTCGCGCCGACGATCGCCTGCACGGTCGCGAGCGTGTTCTTGACGCGGTGGTGCAGCTCGCGGATCAGGAGCTGCTGCTGCTCCTCGGCGCGCTTGCGCTCGGTGACGTCGAGCACGACGCCGGTGATGCCGGCGAGCGTGCCGTCGGGACGCGAGGTCGCGTGCCCCATGGTGACGAGCCAGCGCACGGCGCCGTCGTTCGGGCGCGTGTAGCGGTACTCGACGCGATAGCGCGTGCGGCGCTGCGCGGCGTCCTCGATCGTCGTCTCGGCGGTCGCGAGATCGTCCGTATTGCAGTAGCTGCGCAGCCGCGTGCGCGTCACCGCCTCGCCGGGCGAAAAGCCAAAGATCTCGCGGGCGCGCTCGGAGAAGCTCATGAGGTCGCTTGCCGCGTCCCAGCTCCAGTCGCCCATGTTGGCGGCGGCGAGCGCCAGGCGGTGGCGCTCGATCGCGCCGCGAAGCTCGGTCACGTCGTCGAAGGTGCCGACGCCGGCGAGGATGCGGCCGCTCTCGTCGCGCACCGGGCGGGCGCTGACCGTCAGATGGGCGAGCGAGCCGTCCTCGCGCCGGTAGAGCATCGCCTCGCGCTCGATCTCCTCGCCGCTCGCGAGCGCCCGCGCGATCGGGAAGTCCTGCGAGGTATAGGGCGCGCCGTCGGGCCGGACCGCCGGCAGGGGCGCGTCCTCCGGCAGAGTCTCGACGGCCTCGCCGAGAAGCGCGCGCGCCGCCTCGTTGTGGAGGAGAACCTTGCCCCCCGGCGCCTCGGCGACGATCAGGCCGATCGGTAGCTGCTTCACCACCGCCTCGAGCAGCGTATGCTCGTATTCGAGCCGGCCAAGCAGCGTCTCGCGCTCGTCCTCGGCGCGCTTGCGCTCGGAGATGTCGCGGAAGAAGACGGCGATGCCGCCCTCGATCGGATAGGCGTTCGCCTCGAACCAGACCTTGAGCGGCCGCAGGAACACCTCGCAGGAAGCCGCGACGCCCTCGTCCATGGCCTTGTGATAGGTCGCCCAGAAGGCGGTCTCGCGCGCCTCCGGAAAGGCCTCCCAGACGACCTCGCCCGACAGGTCGCGCCCGCCGGCGATCTGCGCCTTGGCGCGCGGGTTGAGGTAGGCGAAGCGCCAGTCGCGGTCGAGGACGAAGACGCTGTCGGCCGTGCTCTCGAGCACGGTCTTGAGCGACAAACCCCGAGGCGGCGAACCGCTCTTCATGCCCCGCGACGCCGCGGCGACGCACCCTGCCACATAGGCCAAGGCCAATACGTCAGGAGCGCCGGAGAGGGAAGGCCCGCAGGGCGCGCGCGCGCCTCACGCCGAGGTGTGGATCGCGGCGCGGGTGAGCCTGTCCGGACCGAGGTCCTCGACGCCGTCGAGGCCGAGGAGCTGGGCGAGACGCAGGCGGGCGCGGTTGACGCGGCTCTTCACCGTGCCGACGGCGCAGTCCATGATCGCCGCGACGTCCTCGTAGGGCAGGCCGGCGGCGCCGACGAGGAGGAGCGCCTCGCGCTGGTCGGGGGGCAGCTTCGTCAGGGCGACGCGCAGATCCGCAAGGTCGAGCTTCGCGCCCTGCTCGGGCGGGCTCGCGAGGTGCGACGCATACGACCCTTCGGGATCCTCGACCTCGCGGCGGCGCTTGCGGTACTCCGAATGGAACAGGTTGCGCAGGATCGTGAACAGCCACGCGTTGAGGTTCGTGCCGCGCTCGAACCGGCCGATATGGGCGATGGCGCGAAGCAGCGTGTCCTGGACGAGATCGTCGGCGCGGTCGACGTTGTTCGTCAGCGAGATCGCGAAGGCGCGCAGGCTCGGCACCGCGGCAAGCAGCGCGTCCCGCATCGCGGGCTCGACCGTTCCGGAATGGGCTGGCTCGCTCATGCCCGCTCCTCGCCGGCGCCGGCGCCGCCAAGCCTGTGCAGGATGGCGATGAGCCGCTCCGGGACGGGCTCGTGCGTCAGCGCCGCGTACATCGCGCGCAGCTGCGTGCCGATCTCGTCGCGCGCCTCCTCGCCGAGCCGCGGCGGCAGCGGCTGGAAGAAGCCCGGCGCGCCGAACGGGCCGAACCCGTTTGGCTTGCTGGTCTGGAAGGACATCGAGGACCCCGCATGGCAGCGCGGAGACCCGAAAGGCCCGGTTGCGCCGATGGAGGACAACGGCAGCGTGGCAGGGCGGTTCCGAACGATCCCGCCGGGGCGGGCGTTGTCCCTGGGTTTTCGCGGCCGCCGGCCGCCACGGAGGCACCATGCAGGCCTGGCTCTATGCGCTCTACGCGCTCTCGCTCGCGGTCGCGGCCGGCCTGATGTACTGGTCGTTTGCGGCCTAAAGCCATTTTCCCGGCCGCGCCTTTCGGCGGAGAAGATCAGCGATGGCGACGAGACCCGGGCGGCCGTCCCCCGGAGAGACGGAGAGCGACCGCCTCGACGAGGCGCTGAAAGAGAGCTTTCCGGCGAGCGACCCGGTCGCGGTCGGACATTCGGAGCATGCCGGCACGCCGCAGGGCCATGCCGGCACGCCGCAGGGCCATGCCTCCGGGCCGGCCATCGAATGGTTCGACGACCTCGCCCTCGGAATGCGCTTCCGGAGCGCCGACAGGCGCGTCACCGCCGAAGAGATCAAGCGCTTCGCGGCCGAGTTCGATCCGCAGCCCTACCATCTCGACGAGGAGGCGGCGAAAGCGACGCCGCTCAAGGGGCTCGCCGCCTCGGGCTGGCATACCGCCGCGATCGCCATGCGGCTGATGACCGATGCGCGCCCGTTCGGACCGCATCCGCTCTTGGGGATCGGCGTCGACGAGCTGCGCTGGCTCGCCCCGGTGCGGCCGGGCGACGTGATCCATCTCGAGGGCGAGGTGATCGAGCTGCTGCCGTCGCGCACGAAGCCGCAGGGGATCGCGCGGATCAAATGGACGGCCGTGAACCAGCGCGGCGAGCCGCTCTACACCGTCATCCCGCTCGCGATCGTGCCGCGCCGGCCGCGCTGACGCCGGCTCCCGGCGCGGAGCTGGCGCCTGCCGGTCGGGCATGCTTCATTCGCGGCGAGCCCGGAGCCGTCTGCGCCGGCGCGGCGCTTTTGGCGCCGGCGCCGTCACCCGGGCAAGACCAAGGTTTCGCGTTGCTCAGCCTGAACGATCTCGCCCCGGTCCTCGCCTTCAGCGACGCGCTCGGTGAAGCGCTGTACGCGCTCGACCGCGACTGGCGCGTCGCCGCGGCAAACGAAGCGGCGCGGCGCTGGCTCGGCAGCGACGCGATCGTCGGACGGCTCTACTGGGACCTCGTGCCGGGCGCGCGCGGCACCGTCGTCGAGACCGCGTTCCGGTCCGCCATGGCGGGCCGGGAACGGGTCGATGTCGAGGCGGCGAGCAGCGTGCACCCAGGCCGGTTCGCGCGCGGCGTCGTCATCCCGCTCGCGGACGGGCTCGCGGTCTCGTTCCGCGACGTGACCGAGGAGCACAGCGCCCGTGAGCGTGCGCTCGCCGAGAGCGAGGAGCGGCTTCGCCTGGCAACCGAAGCGGCCTCGATCGGCACCTGGGACGTCGATGCGACCACCGGCGCGCGGCGCTGGTCGGCGCGGATGCGCGCCATCCTCGGCATCGGCGAGGAGGTCGCGGCCGATCCAAAGCTGTTCTCGGCCCTGATCGACCCGCGCGACCGCGAGCGCGTGAACGCGCTCTACCGCGGCGCCTACGCCGGCGACGGCGAGGGCCGCTACGCGACCGAGTTCCGCATCCGGCGCGCCGGCGACGGCGCCAAGCGCTGGATCTCGACCCGCGGGCGGGTCTTCTTCGACGGCGACGGCGACGGCCGCGCGCTGCGCGCCATCGGCGCCATCATCGACATCACCAAGCGCAAGCGGGCCGAGGAGGCGCTGCGCGACAGCGAGGAGATGTTCCGCAGTCTCGCCGAGGCGCTGCCCCAGATCGTCTGGATCATGCGGGCGAGCGACGGGCGGGCGACCTACACCAACCAGCGCTTCCTCGACTACCATGGCGGGCCGGTCGGCGCCGAGCTCGGCGAGCGCTCCGCAAACCTGCATCCCGACGATCGCGCCGAGGCCCTCGCGACGCGCGACGCCAGCGTCGCCGCCGGCCTGCCGTTCGAGCTCGACGTGCGCGTGCGCCGGCACGACGGCCAATACCGCTGGCACCGCATGTCCTGCGTGCCGCTGGCGCGCGACGGCGAGGTCCGGTCCTACATCGGCACCGCGACCGACATCCACGACATGCGCGTCGCGGCCGAGCAGGAGCAGCTTCTGATCCACGAGCTGAACCACCGGGTCAAGAACACGCTCGCGACCGTGCAGTCGATCGCGGTGCAGACCTTCCGCGGCGCCGACGGCCTCGAGCGCGCGGTCGGCGGCTTCGAGGCGCGGCTCCTGGCGCTGTCGCGGGCGCACGACGTGCTGACCCGCGAGAACTGGGAGGGCGCCGACCTGCACGAGATCGTCGCCCGGGCGATCGAGCCGTTCGCGGAGAACGGCTCGGAGCGGTTCTCGATCCGCGGACCCGAGCTGCGCCTGAAGCCGAAGGGGGCGCTGGCGCTCGCGATGGCCCTGCAGGAGCTCGCCACCAACGCCGCCAAATACGGCGCGCTGTCGAGCAGCGCCGGCCAGGTCCAGATCCGCTGGACGCTCGAGCGCGGGCTGATGCATTTTTGCTGGACCGAGCGCGGCGGCCCGCCGGTCGCGCCGCCGCTGCGCCGCGGCTTCGGATCGCGGCTCATCGAGCGGACGCTGGCGCAGGACCTCAACGGCGAGGTTGCGATGTCGTTCGAGCGCGAGGGCGTCGTCTGCGCCGTCGCGGCGCCGCTTCAGTGATCGCTCCGGCCCTCGCCTGCTGGCGGGCCGTCTTTCGGCTTTCCGCGCGCCTCGAAGTCCCGGCGCAGCGCCGCGAGCCGATCGGGGAATTGCGTGAGTCGGTCGTCGATGTCGATGCCTGCCGCGACGAGCCGCTGCTTGAGCGCGGCGAGCTCGCCGCCGGCCTTTTCGATACGGGCCGGCTCGCCGGACAGGTTGTCGAGGATAACGCGCGGCAGCTTCGCGACGAGCGCGACGATGGCCGGGACGGCGTTCGGGGTGATCGGGCTGTCGGTCGCCACGGGCGTGCGCCTTGCCGCGTCGAGATCCTCGCGCATGGCGGCGAGCTTGGCGTCGACGCGGCGCCTGATCTCGTCGAGGGTGTAGCCGAACTCCTCCTTGGCAAAGGCCCGGCCTTCGGCTTCCGCGACCTCGTAGCGGCGGGCCCAGTCGGGATCGACGCCGGCCTCCTCGCCGGAGAGCGCGCGAAGCGCGAGAGCGCCCGGACGCGGCCGGTCGGCATCCGGAATGATGAACCACCGCGCGTGGTCCTCGGTGCGCCAGAGCTGCTCGGAAAGGGTCATGGGGTGCCTCCTACGGCCGCCGGATTCCAGAGCTCTCCTTCGTCGTCGATGTAGACGGCTCCAGAGGCGCCCAAATCCACCAAAGCCCTGCGATTGTGAACGGCGGCCGCGCGAGTGGGGAATATGATGATGACCCGCTGTACGCGGCGATCGTTCGGGAGCGTCTTGATCTTCAGCAGATCTTCCACTTCTTTCCGGTCGTCTCCGCTGATATCGCGTGCCTCGGTTTCAGCCATGCTCTTGTAGCCGACGTTAGTCATGGAATCGTAGAAAGTGAACGGATTCACGATTTCCTTGCCGAACACCTTGAGGCGTTGATCCCCATTTTCCTTGTAATCCGAATCGATCGGGAGCTTGAGGAGAGACGAAACCCAGACCTCCAATGCGCGAAGTTGCGAAGCGAAGGCCTGGCGGTCTTCAGCCGGACCTCGGCAGCGGATGATCGTCAATCCTGGAATCTCGTGCCGCACGACGCCGTCCGGGAGCTCCGACGAGATCAGCAAAGACAGATTGGCTTTGTCTCCGCGAGGGCTGGATTCGTGGAACTCGTGGTCCAGAAAGTAAGCTGCGTCGCCTGGAACCCAGACGTGCCCTATGCGTGGAGGCTGCGGCCTCTCATAGTCGAAGTTGATCGGCCGGACCGAAAAACCGGGCCCCACATTGGCCGCCCCACTGCAGTCTCGCCAAATGCGCTCGCCGATCCCGGCAAGGTGGCCAAGCGCATCCCGAGAGCGATCCTCAGTCAAATCGGCAGCGCAAAGAAACGCGATGCTGGAGCGGCGCTGGATGATTTCGACCTGAGCCGACCTGCGCTCCGCGTGGCCGGCGACCGCACCTGACTTGGCGCGCCGCGTGACGTCTTTCGCAACATCGTCAAGCGAACTAGCGGACCGCTTTGAATCCGGCTTCCCCTTAGTCCAAATGTCGATGGGCAGCGTCCAGACACCGCGGTCGAGAAGCTCTTGAACCACGCTCCGGATCGAGGTTTCGAGCACCGACGCGAGCGTCCCCGCACCCGGGTTGATGCTCTGCAGAAGCAGGTTGAGCTGCGATGTCATCAGGCGCGCCCTTCTATGCGCTTGGCGTCACGATCTCGTGGCTAGGAAGGTAGGATTTCAAGTCAGGTTCCCAAGCCTCCCTGACCCCAAGGTCGTGGAAGGCGTAAGCAACCTTTGCATAAGGACCGCCTCCTTTCGTGTCGCGAAGCCCATATTTTATGATTTTCTGATAATCCTCCATCTGAGCAATATCCTCGCCGCTCGGACCGCCGAGGATGTGGCTCTTTGTCTCGTACAAAGTGTTTCCTTTGACGCCGTCTGCGTCGCGCTGCTGCCGGTCGATGAATGGATCAATAGGCGGACTCTTGAACTTGGGCCCCGGCTTCGATGCACTCACGTGGTCGCGGACCCAGTCCTCGAAAATCTCGCTGCGCGCCTTACTATATTCCCTCGGAATCACCGACGCGCTCGCCTGAAGGAATGCAGACATCGCTGCGAGTGCCGGGAGCTGCGTCACGATCGCCGTTCGAGAAGCACGACGATAGGTATCGGGCTTCGATGCGATTCCCTTGTTTGAATTCTCGAACGTCTCGATGCTGATGTCCGCGGTGCCGAGCAAAATGCGGTAAACGGCAACCTTTTGGTCGATGGGCGAAACTTTCATGAGGACGAACAGGTCCTTCAAAATCGATCCCAAAGCCCTCTCTTCGTCTGCGGCGGCATTGTCCGTCGAGGCTGCGTTCGACACCTTCTGTGCGACGTCAGGCGCTGCCTTGGCTTGCTCTTTTGCCGCCTTCGCTTTCCCGCCCTCGGCTTTCGTTGCCTGGAGCGCGACCTCCGCCTCCTCGATCAACGACTCCGCCTTCTTGCGATCTTGAGCGCCCAGCTTGGTCAGCTTACCGCGGAGGTCGTTCAGGAGTGCGCCAACGGCCTGGGTCGTACTCGCTATGAAAACTTCCACCGAGCTCCCGGCCGGGGCGATCCAGACACTGTGCCGCTCTCCTTCGGCGGCAAAGTTGATCTTCTCCCCAATATCATCGTCGACCCCGGGCTTTTTGCCCGGACCCTTCTCCTTCTTCCCGATCCCCACTGAGGCGAGCAGCGCCTTGCCCTTTTCGATGATCCAATCGAACGCCTTCTCGATGAGGCCGAGGATCCATTCGCGGAAGCTCTTGATCTGCTTCGCCACCGCCTGCGGCAGGTCGCCGAGGCTGAAATAGTCGGCGATGAAGCCGAGCACCGGCGGGATCAGCATCGCGAGGCCTTTCTCGACCGCGGCGGCGAAGCCGCCGACGTTGCCGGCGATGACGTCGGCGAGGCCATTCACGATCGTCTCGATCAGCGTGAAGATCCTGGCGGCGTTCTGGAACACCCATTTGAGGACGCGGTAGATCGCCTCGATCGCCTGCAGGATCGCGCCGGCGGGGTTGAACAGCAGCAGCAGGCGCACCGCCACCTGCTTGGCGATCGCCGTCACCATGTAGTCGATCGCCATGTCGATGACCTGGTCGACGATCGCCTGCGGATCGAGCTTCTCCTTGATCATCTCGAAGATGCCCTCGGGCCCCTTCTCGATGAGCAGCGAGACGAGCGAGTAGACCTTCTCGATGAGCGCGACGTTCTTCTCGCCGATCTTCTTCGCCAGGATCTTGCGGATGTTGGGCCAGGTGATGCCCATGATCTGCAGGAAGAAGGTGACGATGCTCTTCAGCGAGAAATCCTTCGGGATCTGCACGCCCTTCAGGTCGCCGAGCAGCCAGCCGAGGAAACCCTTGATCAGGTGGGTGCCGAAATTGTCGAAGAACTGCGAAAAGCCCTGGCCCAGCCCCTTCATCAGGTTGTTGGCGAAGCCCATCGGGTCGTCGATGATGTCGCGGACGACCTTCTTGATCTTGGCGACGACGGCCCAGAACGCCGCCGGCGCGATGCCGAGGAGCTCGAGCAGCCCCTCGATGATGAATTTGACCGGATCGTCGAGGAAGCGGCCGACGGCGGCGACGATCCGCCCAATGAGACCGCCCGCCTTCTTGCGCAGCTCGGCGATCTCGGCCCGCACCTCGTCGACCGCCTGGCTCGAGCGCTCGATGAGGTCCTTGTTGAAGGCGTCGCGCGCCGCGATCACCTCGTTGTGGAGGGTGTCGAGCTGACCGTCGAACTTCTTCTGTTCCTCGGCCGCCCAGCCCTGCAGCGAGGCCGGCAGCTCTCCGAAGATCTTGGCGATGCGCTCGCGCGCGCCGGTGATGATGAGGTCGCAGGCGGCGATGACCGAGTTCACCTCGGCCGAGATCGCCGTCAGCTTGTCGATCACCCCGTCGGCGAAATTCTTCTCGGCCCGGTCGTACGCGTCGGTCGCCCAGCCGGGCAGGCCCGTGACCGCGTCCCAGAGCCCGACGACGAAGCCGCTGGCGCCCGAATGGCGCTCGTCGACGCGCTCCTTGACGATCTTGAGGTCGTTCTTGAACTGGGTGGTGAGGACGGTCTTTGCCGCCTCCCACTTCGCCATCGCGTTCGGCGCGAGGTTCTTGAGCAGCGCCTTGACCGCCGACTGCGCCTCGTCGAAGGCCGCCTTGGCCTCGGCGCCGGCCTTGGCGCGCATCTGCTCCTCGGTGCCGACCATGCCTTCCTGGCGGGCGCCGGCGCGCTTGACGGTGCCCTGGCGCGACGCGGTGAGCGCCTCGAGCGCCTGCATCTGGAGGCCCGCCATGTCGGCGTCGGCCTTGCCGAGCGCGTCCTGCTGCTTGGCGAGGACCTGGGCCGGATCCTCCTTGGCCGCCTGGTCGAGCTCGCCCTGCGCCGCGCGCGCCTCGGCGATCGGGCCGCTCTGCACGAGCTGCGCGGCCGGCTTGTCCATGCCGGCGGCCTCGGTCTTCTGGCGCGCGGCCGCCGCATCCTTGTCGAGCGACACGCTGCCTTCGGGCACCGGATCGGGCACCGCCGCCTTGGCGTTGATCGGCGCCGTCTCGGCGGCGGCCGGCTGGGGCGGGATCGGCGCTCCCGGCTGCGCCGGCGCCGGCGCCGGGCTCGTCGCCATGGCGCCGTAGTTGCCCTCGACCTTCTTGGTCTCGCCGTCGATCGTCGCGTTGAGCTGGCTGCCGGCTTCGGCCGCCGCCTCCTCGGGCTTCGCTTCCGCGAGCGCGTCTTCGTCTGGCGGACGCTTGTCGCGGATCACCTTGCGGATGCGCTCGCAGAGCGCGACGATCTCCGGGCTCGGGGCGGCGTTGACGGTGGCGATCAGCTTCTCGCGGCCCGCGGCGGCGCGCTCGGCGTCCGGCGGAGTGACGGCCTTCTGCGCATCCCCGACCTGCTTGGCGCCGGGCGGCAGAGCGGCGTGCGCGGTCGCCTTGCCGGTCGCGCGTGCCTTGACGCCCGCGATCCGCTTGACCGTCGCGGGCGAGGGCCGGCTCGGCGGCTCGGGCATGTGGAGCTCGACCGTGACGGGTGCCCCGGCGGCGCCGGCGCCACCCTCGCCGGGCTCGGCTTCGGTCGCGGCCGCGCCCGCAGCGGCAGGCCCGGTCTCGCCCTTTGCCTTGCCGTCGGCAGCCGGCCGGCCTTTCTCGGGCGCGGGCGCCTTGCCGACGGCGGCCTCGGCAGTGCCGGCCGGTGCCGGTGAGCCGGGAGCAGCCGTGTCGACCGCGAGCCTAGGACCGCTCGCCGCGCC
>JAJKJG010000021.1 GCA_021154065.1 Methylobacterium sp. | reverse complement strand
GCCGAGCGCCGCAAAAGGGCGCCAGCGGGCGAAGATGAGGGCCGCAAGCGCGATGAAGCCCTTGCCGGCGGTCATGTTGGGGATGAAGCCGGCCGAGAGGGCGATCGCGAGATAAGCGCCGCCAAGGCCGCAGAGCACCCCGCCAATCAGGACCGCCGCATAGCGCAGCCCGGCGACGGAGACGCCGGCGGTGTCGACCGCGGCCGGGTTCTCGCCGACCGCCCGCAGGCGCAGGCCGAAGCGGGTCTTTGCCATGACGAAGGCGGTGAGCGGCACTGCCGCGAGCGCCAGGTAGATGAGGAGCGAATGGCCGAACAGGAGATCGGGAATGCGCGCCGTAGCGTCGAGCGGAGGCGTGCGCCCGCCCTCGCCGTACCAGGCATGACCGAGCACGGCCGTCAGCCCGGCGGCGAGCATGTTGAGAGCGACCCCGGAGACGATCTGGTTGCCGCGCTGGCTGATGCAGGCGAAGCCGTGCAGGAGCGCGAAGGCAAGAGCGGCAACGATAGCGGCACAAAGCCCGGCAGCGGCGCTCCCGAAGGCGCTCGCCGCCGCCGCCGCCGCGAAGGCCGCGGCCAGCATCTTGCCTTCAAGCCCAATGTCGACGACGCCGGAGCGCTCCGACCACAGCCCGGCAAGGCACGCGAAGAGCAGCGGGATCGACAGCCGCAGGGCCGAATCGGCGAGCGCCAGGATCGAGAGCGCGTCCACTAGCCGCTCGCCGGGCGCGCGGCCGCGATCATGTGCACGACGAGGCGGCGGAAGAGCCGGTCGAGGGCGCCGACGAACAGCACCACGATGCCGCCGATGACGACCACCATGTCGCGGGTGATGCGCGGCTGCTCGAAGGCGAGCTCGGCGCCGCCCTGGTACAGCATGCCGAAGAGCAGCGAGGCGAGAACGATCCCGGCCGGATGAGCGCGGCCCATGAGGGCGACCGCGATGCCGACGAAGCCGTAGCCGGCGCTGAACTCGAGGATGAGCCGGTGCTGGTAGCCCATGAGCTCGTTGACCGCGAGGCCGCCGGCGAGCCCGCCGGAGAGGACCATGGCGATCACCGTGATCCGCGCCGGCGAGATGCCGGCGTAGAGCGCGGCGCTCGGGTTCTGGCCGACGACGCGGATCGCGTAGCCGAGGCGCGAGCGGTAGATCAGGAGCCAGACGCCGAAGGCGGCGGCGAGCGCCAGCACGAGCGACAGGTTGAGCTGCGACGGCTGGACCGCTATTCCGAGGTCGCCCAGCACCTCGTGCATGAAAGGGATGCGGGCGTGCTCCGGAAAGCCGCGGCTCTCCGGGTTCATCGAGCCCGCCTGGCGCAGGATATTCACGAGCACGTAGACCATCAGCACGCTCGCGAGCCAGTTGAACATGATCGTCGTGATCACGACGTGGCTGCCGCGCCTTGCCTGCAGCCAGCCGGGCAGGAACGCCCAGGCGGCGCCGAAGAGCGCCGCGCCGGCGATCCCGAGCGGGACCAGGAGCAGGCCGGGCAGGGCGCCGAGGTTGAGGCAGACGAGCGTCGCGCCTAGGCCGGCGATCGTCGCCTGCCCCTCGCCGCCGATGTTGAACAGCCCGGCATGGTAGGCGACCGCGACCGCAAGGCCGGTGAAGATGAAATTCGTGGCGTAGAACAGCGTGAAGCCGAGCGCCTCGCCCGAGCCGAGGCTGCCCACGATCAGGAGCCGCGTCGCGGTGAGCGGGTTCTCGCCGATGCCGAGCACCACGAGCCCGGCGATCAGGAAGGCGGCTGCGACCGCCGCCGCCGGGACGAGGGCAAGGTCGGCGAGGCGCGGCAGCTCCGTCGCGGTCACTTAAGCGATCACTCGGGCGGCTCGGCCCCGACCTGCGCTGTGATGCGCCCGTAGTGCTCGATCCGGCGGTGCCTTTGGAAGTCGAACACCGTCGCCTTGCCGAACCGGGTCGCGTCGAGATCGCAGTCGTGCACCAGGATGGCGTCCTCCTCGCCCTCGAGCTCGGCGACGATCTCGCCGTCCGGGTTCACGATGCAGGTGCCGCCCATGCAGTGATGCCCGTCCTCGGTGCCGGCCTTGGCGACGGCGACGACCCAGGCGGAATTCTGGTAGGCCCCGGCCTGGAGCGACAGGCGATGGTGGAACATGCGCTTCTCGATGCGCTCGCCGCCGCGCTGCGAGTTCACCGACGGCGTGTTGAAGCCGAGCACGATCATCTCGACGCCTTGCAGCCCCATGACGCGGTAGGTCTCGGGCCAGCGGCGGTCGTTGCAGATGCACATGCCGAGGACGCCGTCGAGCATGCGCCAGACCGGGAAGCCGAGGTCGCCGGGCTCGAAATAGCGCTTCTCCAGATGCTGATGGCTGCGCTCAGGGTCGTATTCGGCATGGCCCGGCAGGTGCACCTTGCGGTAGCGGCCGACGATGGTCCCGTCGCGGTCGACGAGAATCGAGGTGTTGAAATGGCGCCCCTCGGGCGTCAGCTCGGCAAAGCCGAAGGACATCGCCATGCCGTGCTTCATGGCGCGCTCGAACAGCGGCCGCGTCGCCGCATTCGGCATCTCGCGCTCGAACCAGAAATCGGCCTCGGCGCGGTCCTCGTAATGCCAGCGCGGGAAGAAGGTGGTCAGCGCAAGCTCCGGATAGACGATGAGGTCGGCCTTCTGCGCGGCCGCCTGATCCATCAGCTCGACCATGCGGGCGACGACGACCTGGCGGCTGTCGTCCTTCTGGATCGGCCCGAGCTGGGCGGCGGCGACGCGGACGTTGCGCATGGTTGTCCCTCTACCAGATCATCCGGGCCGCAGCGAAGCGGAGAGCCGGGACCCATTTCCCGCCGCACGGTGCGGGGCCGTGGATCCCGGCTCGCGCCTGCGGCGCGTCCGGGATGACGGCGTGTTTTACGGAATAATCAAGCAGCCTTCGCCGGCGCGCCGGCGAGCGTGAGGTAGAGCTGGCGCAAGCGGCGGGTCAGGGCGCCGGGCTTGCCGTTGCCGACCGCCCTGCCGTCGATCGCGACGATCGGCATGACGAAGCTCGAGGCGCTGGTCAGGAAGGCCTCGGCGGCCTCGTGCGCCTCCGCAACCGTGAACGACCGCTCCTCGATCCTCAAGCCGTTCTCCTCGGCGAGCCGCAGCACCGACTGCCGCGTGATGCCGGGCAAGACCGCATTCGACAGCGGGCGCGTCACGATGCGCCCGTCCTTGGTGATGATGAAGGCCGTCGACGACGAGCCCTCGGTGACATGGCCGTCCTCGACCATCCAGGCCTCCGCGACACCGGCCTCGGCGGCGGCCTGCTTCGCCAGCACCTGCGCAAGCAGCGCGACCGACTTGATGTCGCGCCGCTTCCAGCGCAGATCCTCGACCGTGACCACCGCGACGCCCACCTCCGCCGCTGGCGAGCGCGAGATGTTCTTGACCTGCGTGAACATCACGACCGTCGGCTTGGCGCCGGCCGGGAAGGCGAACTCGCGCTCGGCGACGCCGCGCGTCACCTCCATGTAGACCGTGCCCTCGACGAGGCCGTTGCGGCGCACGAGCTCCTCCTCGAGCCGCGTCCACTCGGCCGCCGTGTAGGGATTCGGGATGCGGATCTCCTTCAGCGAGCGTTCGAGCCGGGCGAGGTGCGCGTCGTTGTCGACGAGGCGCGAGTTCAGCACCGCGCTGACCTCGTAGATGCCGTCGGCGAACAGGAAGCCGCGGTCCATGATCGGAACCTTGGCCTCCTCGAAAGGGACGAAGGAGCCGTTGATGAAAACGATGCGCGACATGGCGTCTTCCTCGAAACGCGCCCCTGTGCGGGGCGCCCGGTCATGATGACGATCGTGCGGACATGCTGATCATGCCGCGACCCGGTGCTCGAGCCGGCTCATCAGCCGGACCACGGGCCACAGGAGCACCAAATAGATCGCCGCCGCAAGCACGATCGGCGAGGTGTTGAAGGTCACCGATCGCGCCATGTCGGCGGCATACAGGAGTTCGGTGAAGGACACCACGCTGGCGATCGAGGTGAGCTTCACGACCTCGACGGTGTTCGAGACGAGGTCCGGCAGGACGTTGCGGACCGCCTGCGGCAGGATCACATGGGCGAAGGTGCGGCCGGCGCCAAGGCCTGTCGAGCGCGCCGCCTCCCACTGGCCGCGGCCGATCGATTCGATGCCGGCCCGGTAGATCTCGCCGTAGAAGCTCGAGGTGTTCAGCGTGAAGGCGAGGCATACCGCCGCGAAGGGCGAGAGGTTCAGGCCGGCGAAGGGCAGGCCGGAATATATCAGGATCAGGAGGACGAGCGGCGGCAGCGCCCGGAAAAGGTCGATCAGGCCCTTGACGGCGCCGCGGAGGACCGCGCTGCCCGACAGGCTCGCGACCGCCAGCACCAGCCCGCCCGCAAGCCCGAGCGGGATCACGGCGAGGCAGAGCAGGGCCGTCATCTGCAGGCCCTTGAAGATGATCGGCCAGGCCTGGCGCATGATCTCCAGGTTGAGGAACTGGTGCAGGAAGACGTCCATCAGGCCCGCCGCCACGCGAAGCGGCGCTCGACATGCGCGCCGATGAGAACCACCGGGATGAACACAACGATGTAGGCGGCAGCCCCCATCATCAGCGGCGTGGCGTTGCCTGAGAACGACACCGCGGTCTGGGCCTGGTTGATGATCTCACCGACGCCGATGACGGTGCCGAGCGCGGTATTCTTGCTGATGGCGATGGTACGGTTCGTCAGCGGCGGCACGGCAAGCCTCACCGCCAGCGGCAGCACGACGTAGAGGAGCGTCCGGCCGAAGCCGAGGCCGGTGGAGCGCGCCGCATCCCATTGCCCCTTACGGACCGAGAGAATGCCGGCCCAGAAGATCTCCTCGGCGAAGGCGCCAAGCACGAGCGAGAGCACGAGCCACAGCACGGCATATGAGGAGAGGTTCAGGCCGATGCTCGGCAGGCCGAAATAGATGATGAGGATCAGCACCAGCGGCGGCAGGGCGCGGAACACGTCGACGAACACGACGATGAGCGCGTTGACGGGCCTGACGCGATAGCTGCGCAGCACGGCGAGGCCGAGCCCGAGGGCTACGCCGGTGACGACGACCGCAAGCGCGATCTCGACCGTCACCAGCATGCCTTGCGCGATGTCAGGCCAATACCGCGCCATCAGGCGCGGGTTGAGGAAGGTGTCGACGAAGCGCTCGAGGGGAGTCACCTTGCGATCTCCGCCACGAAAGCCCGCGTGCGGGCGTTCTCCGGCGCCGAAAAGATCCGCTCCGGCGGCCCCTCCTCGACGATGCGTCCCGCCTCCATGAAAATGACGCGGTCCGCCGCCTCGCGCGCGAAGCGCATCTCGTGCGAGACGACGACCATGGTCATGCCGGCGCGGCGCATGTCGCGCATGACGGCAAGCACCGAGCCGACGAGCTCGGGATCGAGCGCCGAGGTCGGCTCGTCGAAGAGCATGATCTTCGGCTCGAGCGAAAGCGCGCGGGCGATCGCGACCCGCTGCTGCTGGCCGCCCGAGAGCTCGGCCGGATAGGCGCCGGCCTTGTCGGCGAGCCCGACCTGCTCGAGCGCGGCGCGCCCGATCTCGTCGGCTTCCCGCCGGCTCCTGCCGATGACCTTGCGCAGCGCCAGCGTGACGTTCCCGAGCGCCGTCATGTGCGGATAGAGGTTGAAGGACTGGAACACCATGCCGATGCGGCGGCGCATGGCGTTGATGTCGCATTTCCGATCCATCAGATCGACGCCGTCGACGCGGATCGACCCGCCGTCCGGCTCCTCGAGCCGGTTGCAGCAGCGCAGGAGCGTGCTCTTGCCGGAGCCCGACGGGCCGATCACGAAGACGAGCTCCTGCGCGGCAACCGCGAAGTCGATCCCCTTCAGCACCTCGAGCGCGCCGAAGCGCTTCACGAGGCCGCGGACCTGGAGGATGGGCGGATCAGACAGCAGGGTCATCCCGGCCGAAGCCCTCGGTGCCGGCCTTCGGCCGGCCCCAGGATAAACTCCGCGAAGAGCCGGAATCCATGGCGCCGAGCGTCGCCCTTGTGGGTCCCGGATAGCCGCGTGCCGCGGCTTCCGGGATGACCGGCGCGGGAGGGCTCAATCGCACTTCGAGGTGCGCGG
>JAJKJG010000020.1 GCA_021154065.1 Methylobacterium sp. | reverse complement strand
TGATAGGAGAACCAGATCTCGAACACGCCGTTGGCGAACAGCGCGAGGCAGACGACGGCGACGAACAGGCCGACATATTTGCGGAACAGCCGGCCGCGCACGCCCCGCGCGCGCGGGGCCGCAATCGCCGGGACCGGAATCGCTTCGCTCACGGAGGCCACCTTAACAGCGCCCGCCGGGAGCGGCGACCCCCGGCGGCCCTACTGACTCGCCGTGATGCCGCCGTCGACGTAGAGCACCTGTCCGGTGACGAAGCCGGCGGCCGGGGAGGCGAAGAACAGGGCGGCGCCGACGACGTCCTTCGGGTCGGCGATGCGCCCGAGCGGGATGCGGGCGAGGATCGCCTCCCGGAACTCGGGCCGGGCATAGACGTGCTGGATCATCTCGGTGTTGACGAAGGTCGGAGCGACGCCGTTGACCGTGATGCCGTGCGGGGCGAGCTCCATCGCGTGCTGGCGCACCAGCATGACGAGGCCGCCCTTGGTCGTGCAGTAGGCCGAGTAGCCCTTGCCGCGTAAGGCGAGCTGCGAGCGCACCGAGAGGAGGTGGATCTGGCGCCCGCCGGCGCCCGCCGCGACCTGGCGCTTCGCGGCGGCCTGGGCGAGGAACATCGCCGATTTGAGGTTCACGGCATAGACGCGGTCGAAGCTCGCCTCGCGGACCTCGAGCAGCGGCTCCTCGATCTGGATGCCGACGCAGTTGACCAGGATGTCGATCCGCCCGAGCCGTTCATGGGCCTCGGCGGTCGCGGCCTCGATCGAGCCGGTGTCGGTGACCTCGATCGCGACGCCCGCGACCGCGACCTTCGCGCCGGCCTCGATCGCGCCGGCGAGCCGCTCGGCCTTTGCCCGCTCGCGCCCGGCGATCACCACCGAGGCGCCGGCGAGCCCGAGCCCCCAGGCGATCGCCTCGCCGAGCCCGCCGGTGCCGCCCGGCACGAAGGCGGTCTTGCCGGACAGGTCGAAAAGTCCGGTGAGCTCGGCGGCGAAATCGAGCTTCGGCGTGATCGGGGCGGGCGCGTCCATCGTCGTCACGCCAGCGCCTCGGCGGCGGCGGTCATGTCGCGGCCGAGATAGGTCCGCACGCGCTCGTCGGCGACAAGCTCGGAAAAGCTCGCCTTCGCGGTCGCGCGGCCGCCGTGCACGAGGAGGAAGCTCTCGGCGATCTCCTTCAGGATCTCGAGGTGGTAGCGCGCGTTCGGGTGCAGGCAGACGAAGACGAGCTTGCCCTCGGCGCGCAGCTTGCGGAAAAAGTCGAGCATGAAGCCGATGTAGCCGTCCTGGGTGTTGAACTGCGGCTCGTCGAAGAGGTGAAGCACCGGCTTCTTCGTCGGCGACGGCGCGAGCAGCGCCGAGGGAATGTGCTTCGCGAAGGAGCGCACCTGGTAGGACTGGTGGTAGTGGATCGCGAGCCGGTCGCGCTCGCGGTACTTGACCCGGTGGATGTCGGCGCCGGCGACGAGCACGCGCCCGGCGGTCGGCGCGTTCGAGCCGGTGATCATCTCGAACAGCGTCGTCTTGCCGGCCCCGTTCGGCCCGATGACGCCGACGATGCGGCTGTCCGGGAAGGCGAGGTCGGCCTCGAGCGTGAAGGTCGGCCGGCGCACCAGCGTGCCGCGGCTGTAGACCTTCCTCAGGCGCTCGAGGACGAGGAGGGGGGCGGTCATTTTCCATCCTCCCCAACCGCGGTCATCCCGGCCGAAGCGAAGCGAAGAGCCGGGATCCATAGCGCCGGCCCGTGGGGGTGGATCCCGGATAGCCGCTGCGCGGCTTCCGGGACGACACCGCCTGAGAGCAAGGCCGCCCTTCTCCCTCCCCGGAGGGGAGGGCCGACTCGGGCGAAGCCCGAGCGGGGTGGGGACCGCCGGGCATAAGGCTCCGTCCGGCCATGGCCTGCGGCCGGCATGATCGAGGTTTTTCGTTGCCAGCCCATTCTACGCCCGGCGATCCCCACCCCGCTCGGGGCTTGCGCCCCGAGTCGGCCCTCCCCTTCGGGGAGGGAGGAGCCAGGACGCGAAGCGCAGCGACGAGCCGGGATCCATGCCCACACGCCGGCGCCGTGGGTCCCGGATAGCCGCTGCGCGGCTTCCGGGATGACTGCGCGTGGGCGAACGCTCGCCATCACGCCCCCAGCAGCTTGCGCCGCAGGGCGCGGTCATCGCGGAGCTCGGCTGCCGGGCCGGACCAGGCGATGCGGCCGCGGTCGAGGACGGCGGCGTGATCTGCGACCGAGAGCGCGACGTCGGCGTTCTGCTCGACGACGATTGCGGCGATGCCCTCGTCCTTGAGGCGCCGGATCGTCGCCAGCACGTCGGCGACGATCTTCGGGGCGAGGCCCTGGCTCGGCTCGTCGAGGAGCACGAGCCCGGGCGCGCCGAGGAGGGCGCGCGAGATCGCCACCATCTGCATCTCGCCGCCGGAGAGGTTCTCGGCCTCGCGATGCATCAGGTGGTCGAGGGCCGAGAAGATCTCGCACGTCTCCTTCAGGCTCCAAGGCCGGAAGCGCGTGCGCTTCTGGGCGATCGAGAGGTTCTTCGCGACGGTGAGCGTCGGGCACAGGCGGCGGTCGTCCGGGACCCACGCTATGCCGGCGCGCGCGATGCGGTGCGTCGGCCAGTGCGTCACGTCCGCCCCGCCGAAGCGGATGCGGCCGCGCTTCGGGCGCGTCAGGCCGAGGATCGAGCGCAGCGTCGTGGTCTTGCCGGCGCCGTTCGGCCCGAGCAGCGCGAACACCGCGCCCGGCGCGACCGCGAAGGAGACGTCGAAGAGCACCTGTGTCTCGCCGTAAAAGGTGTGGATGCCCTCGCACGCAAGCAGCGCCTCGGCGCCGCCGGCGACCGCGGGCTCGGAGCGGGGCAGGGCGGCCGCGACGGTCATTGCAGCCGCCCGAGGTTCGAGGCCTGCACCCAGGGATTCTGCTTCAGCGCCTCGGGCCGCCCGCTGGCGATGACCTGGCCCCAATGCACCACCGAGATGCGGTCGGCGAGCCCGAACAGGAACTCCATGTCGTGCTCGATCGCGACGATCGCGAGGCGTCCCTTCAGGCGCCGGATGAGGCCGGCGAGACGGGTGACGCCGTCCGAGCCGAGGCCGGAGGTCGGCTCGTCGAGGCACAGCACGCGCGGGCGCTGCGCAAGCGCGACCGCGATCTCGAGCGCCCGCCGGTCGCCATAGGGCAGGTCCTTGGCGACGGCCTCCGCCTTTTCGGCCAGGCCGACCTCGGCGAGGACCGCCCGCGCCGCGCCCTCGAACCCTTTGTCGCCGACCGCGCTGCGGTAGCCGTCGAAGCCGCGGGCGCGGAACTCCGGCAGCGCCACCTCGACGTTCTCGAGCGCCGTGAACTCGTCGAACAGCGTCATGATCTGGAAGGAGCGCGCGAGCCCGCGTGCCGCGATCTTATGCGGGGACAAGCCGGTCACGTCCTCGCCGGCGATGCGCACCGAGCCGCGGGCCGGCTTCACGCGGCCGGTCAGGACGTTGAAGAAGGTCGTCTTGCCGGCGCCGTTCGGGCCCATGATGCCGTGCAATTCGCCGGGCTCGACCGCAAACGAGATGTCCTCGAGCACGACGCGGTCGCCGAAGCGGACATGGATGTCGCGGGCGTCGAGCATCGCCATCGCGCTAACCCCTCAGGACCTGCGCGAGGCGAGACGAGCCGCGCCCGAGCTTCGGATCGAGGCGTTTCCACCAGCTCTGCACCGCGCCGGCGATGCCCTCCGGCCTGAACAGCACGACCGCGATGAAGAGCAGCCCGAACCACAGCATCCAGGAGTTCGTCACCGCGCCGATAACGTCGCGGGCGATGAGATAGACGACGACGCCGACGACCGGTCCCCAGAAGCTGACCATGCCGCCGCCGATCAGCACCATCATGACGATGATGCCGGAGTAGTGCAGGCTCATCACGTCCGGGAAGGCGGAGTTCTGCGCCATGGCGAAAAGCCCGCCGGCAAGGCCCGAGAGCGCCGCCGAGATCGTGAACACGGCCATCTTGTAGAGCCGCACCCGGTAGCCGAGATGGGCGGCGCGGGTCTCGCTCTGGCGGATCGCCGAGAGCACCCGGCCGAAGGGCGAATGGGTCAGCCGCCACAGCCCGATCACCGCCGCCATGAACACCACGAGGACGAAGTAATAGAGCGCGGTGTTGCTCGTCAGATCGAAGGCGGCAAGGCCGAGATCGGCCGGCGGGCGGGCGATCTTGAGGAGCCCGTCCTCGCCGCCGGTGATGCCGTGCGATTTGACCGCGACGAACCAGAAGATCTGCCCGAAGGCGATGGTCATGAAGGCGTAATAGATGCCGCGCCGGTGCGAGATGAACAGCGACACGAGCCCGCCGGCGGCAGCGCCGGCGGCAAGCGCCCCCGCCAGGCAGAGCCAGAGGTTCGGGGCGACGTTGAGCCCGAACAGCCCGAAGGCATAGGCGCCGACGCCGAAATAGGCGCCGTGGCCGAAGGAGGGCAGCCCGGCGGTGCCGAGGAGGAGGTTGAAGGCGAGCGCGTAGAGCGACCAGATCAGGATCTCGACGCCGAGATAGGGATAGAGCCCGACGCGGGTGATCCACAGCGGCACCGTCGCGAGAACGAGCCCGACGACCACCATCGCCGGGGTAACGAGCTTCTCGGCGTGGGGCGGGGTCTTCATGCGCTCGCTTCCACGAACTCCGACGCCCTCATCCTGAGGTGCGAAGCCCACAGGGCTGAGCCTCGAAGGACGCACATCGCCGCCGCCCTCATCCTGAGGTGCGAAGCCTGAAGGGCTGAGCCTCGAAGGACGCACCCTGCTCCCACAGCACCGGACCGCCGGTGCGTGCTTCGAGGCTCCCCCGGCTCAAGGCCGGGGTCGCACGTCAGCATGATGATGCTTGGTGTTGTCCAGACGCGGCGCATGATGATGCAGGCGAAATTCCTCTTCTGGGCCAGCGGCTTGCGCTGCCGAACCACCCCGATGACGCGTGTTGGCGTTGTCCACGAGCGCGTCATCATGATGCATTCCGAGATTCCTCTTTTCACCCAACGGCTTGCGCGCTGTCCCATCGAAACAGTCGGCGTTTGGCGTTGTCGGGGGCGCAGCATCATCACGCCTCCAGGATGCTCTTCTTGCCGAACAGGCCGCGGGCCCGCACCGTCACGACGGCGACGAGGAGGAGGTACATCGACAGCATCGACCACTCCGACGCGTAGGCGCCGGAGAGGCCGACGACCATGCCGACCATGAGCCCGGCAGCGACGGCGCCCCAGAACGAGCCGACGCCGCCGAGCACGATGACGAGAAAGGCCGGAACGACGGCGTCGACGCCCATGTGCGGGCGGATGCCCCAGATCGGCGCCAGGATGATGCCGGCGACCGCCGCCAGCATCGTGCCGAGCACGAACACGGCGCTGCGCAGCTTCGAAAGATCGATGCCGAGCGCCCGCACCATCTCGCTGTCATGGGCGCCGGCCTTGATGATCGAGCCGTAGGGCGTCTTCTCGATCAGGAGCCAGGTCAGGCCGATGACGAGCGCCGCGATCGCGGCGGCGTAGAAGCGATAGGCGGACCAGATCAGGTCGAGCGCGATGAAGCCGCCGGAGATCGCGGGCGGGGTCGGCAGCACGTAGTCGCGCGTGCCCCAGATCAGGCGGATCGACTCCTCGATCACCATCGCGACGCCGAAGGTGAGGAGGAGCCCGAACAGCGGGTCCTTGCCGTAGGTGCGGCGCATCAGCAGCTCGACCGCGATGCCGACGAGGCCGACGACGGCCGGTGCGAGGGCAAGCGTCAGCGCGTAGCGCAGGCCGAGCGGCTGCGCGAGCCACCACTCGGCGATCCCTAAGGGCAGCGGCGGCTTCGGGCCGACGAGCACGAGCGCCACATAGGCGCCGAGCGCGAACAGCGACCCATGCGCGAGGTTGATCTGCTCCATCACCCCGACGATCAGCATGAAGCCGAGCGCGATCAGCGCGAACAAAAGCCCGAGCGTCAGGCCGTTGATGAGGTGGGGCAGGAGGTTGAACACCATCCGGATCCGTCATCCCAGAAGCCGCGACAAGCGGCTATCCGGGATCTCGTGGGCGTTCAGGCATCCACCGTCGGCACCTGCTCGTAGGGCACGAGCTTGCATTTCGCCGCCGAGGCCGTGTCGAGGGCTTCCTCGGGCGTCGTCCGGGAGAGGATCTCGTAGTGATCGGTGTCGTCCGACGGCTTCGGGTTGCGTCTCGCGAGATAGATCGTCTGCTGCACCTGATGGGTGTTGGCGTCGATATAGGCGTCGAAGTCCTGCATGCGGTCGGCCGCGGGCATCTTGTGGCCCTCGAGCGCCTTGATGATCTTGATGTTGTTGACCGATCCGGCCCGCTCGATCGCCCGCAACAGCTCGCGCGTCGCCATGTAGCCGTTGTAGGAGACGTTGCCCGGCACCGGGATCGCGCCCGCGCCGGCCATCTTCTTCCAGGTCGCGACGAACTCCGGCACGCCCGGCAGCGCGAGCTTGTGGTACCAGTTGGTGCCGAAGACGCCGAACAGGCTCTCGGGCTGGCCCCAGATGTCCGGCCAGTCCTGCTGGTTGTTGATCCAGGCCGGCTTGTCGTCGAGCTTGAGCTGGGCGACCTGGGCGCGCAGCGCCTTGACGTCGTCGCCGCCGACCGCCGCCGCGATCACGTCCGGCTTGATCTGCTGGATCTTCAGGAGGTAGGCGGTGAAGTCGCGCGTGTTCTGCGGCACCAGCAGGTTGTCGACGACGCGCCCGCCCGCCGCCTCGACCTCGGTCTTCGTCGCCGCCGAGGTGGTGTGGCCCCAGACGTAGTCGTTCGTCAGCAGCAGCCAGTTCTTGCCGATGTCCTTGACGGCGCTGCGCACCGCGGCCTTGGCGAAGTTCGTGCCGTTGCCGTCCCAGACGAACTTGATGCGCGAGCAGTTCTCGCCGGCCTCGCTCGGCGCCGAGGAGTTAGTGTTGAGGTAGATCGTGCCGTGCTTGTTCGCGACCTGGGTGATGGCGTTCGCGACGCCGGAGTGCAGCGCCCCGATCAGGATCGAGCAG
Organism: Methylobacterium sp.; assembly: GCA_021154065.1. Next base: position 6,828 of record JAJKJG010000020.1, on the reverse strand, counting down.
TCCTCGCGGATGAAGCGCTCGGCGATGCGGGTGCCGGTCGCCGGGTTGGTTTCGGTGTCGGCGGTGATCCACTCGATCTTGCGGCCGAGCACCCCGCCCTTGGCGTTGAACTCCTCGATCGCGATCTTGATGCCGCGCAGATCGTCCTGGCCCGAGTTGCCGTACTGGCCGCTCGCATCGCAGGTGAGCCCGAGCTTGATCGGCTTCGATTGCGCGTAAGCGCGATTGTGCGCCCACGGCCCGAAGAAGGCGCCGGCGCCGGCGAGCGCCGTGCCGACAGCGCTGCCCTGCAACAACCGGCGCCTGGTGAACCCTCGTTTCGACATGGTGGCCTCCCTGCATTGCGCGCGCTTGGCGCGCGACGACATCCTCGATCGCGGCTCTTACGGCCGCTCGGCACCGTGATTTGGAACGATTATTCCAACACCAGCCGAAGTAGAATAATCATTCCATCTGGGCTGTCCAGCCGTTCCCCGACGCGGCGAGGCCGATCCTCCACCAGCACTGGCGGCACGGCAAGGGTGTGTTGACGCGCGCGGCGGCGCCACTAGGCTCGGGCGCGGGCGTCGGTGACGACGGCGGCAAGCCGCGGGCGCCGGGAAGCTTTGGGAGGATCTCAATGCGCAGGCTCTTCACGCCGCTGGTCGCGCTCGCGACCGCGGTCGTCATGCTCTTTGCCTCCGGTCAGGCGATGGCCCAAACCGAGGTCACGCTGTGGACCCACTGGGCGGCGGAGAAGATCAAGCGCGACTTCGTCGAGGACGCGATCCGCCGCTTCGAAGAGAAGAACCCGGGCGTGAAGATCAAGGCGTCCTGGTACGAGAAGACCGCGCTCTATGCCGCGCTCAAGACGGCGCTGCGCGCCGGCCAGGCGCCGGACATCTTCTACGCCGAGCCGGACCAGGTCGAGTACATGGACAACGGCTTCCTGCTCGATCTCTCCGACCTCAACTGGCAGAACATCGAGCCTTGGGCGAAGGACGCGTGGAGCTACAAGGGCAAGCCCTACGGCTTCCCGCTCGAGGCCTCGACGGTCGAGCTCTACTACAACAGGAAGATGGTCGACGAGCTCGGCGTGAAGATCCAGGACAGCGAGCAGCTCTCGCCCGACGCCTTCCTCGACCTCGTCAAGAAAGCGAAGGCCAAGGGCTGGACGCCCATTGCGCTCGGCGTCGGCGACCGTCCCTGCCCGGGCGCCTATCTCACCCACGAGGCGCTGCTCGAGAAGCTCGGCACGGAGGACTACGACAAGCTCCTCAGGGGCAAGCTCGCCTGGTCCGACCCGCGCGTCGTCGACACGCTCAAATGGCTGCGCACCGTCATCGACGCCGGCCTTCTGCCGACGAGCTTCACGAGCCTCAAGCTCGGCGAGGCGCACACCTACTTCCACACCAATCCCGGCGCCGTCATGTTCCTGAACGGCAGCTGGTACACCTCGCGCGCCTTCAACCCGCCCGACAAGGGCGGCCAGCCGAAGGACTTCCCGCTCGGCATCATGAGGTTCCCGGCGGTGCCCGGCGCCGCCTGCAACGCGTGCCGGACGCTGGGAGTGCAGGGGTCGTACGTCGCCAACGCCGATACGAAGCACAAGAAGGAGGTGATCGCCTTCTTCAATTCGATGGCGAACCAGGAGACCGGCAACCGCTGGCTCGAGAGCGTCCTGGTCCAGACCGGAATCAAGAGCGACCCGTCGAAGATCACGGGTCCGAACGCCGAGTATTTCAAGATGCTCGCCGCGACCAACAAGGGCGCGAAGTACTATTTCGGCGCGCCGATCCAGGTCATGCAGGGCAAGGCGCGCGAGGTCTTCACGCAGGTGATCAACAACGCCTTCCCGGCGGGCACCATCTCGGTCGAGGATGCCGTGAAGCAACTCGCGGCATCGAATTGAGCCGCTGGTGAACCAGTTGCAGGTCGTCCCGGAAGCCGCGCAGCGGCTATCCGGGACCCACGCGGCCGACACTCGGAGCGCGTGGTGGGTCCCGGCTCTCCGCGGAGTTTATCCTCGGGCCGGCCGAAGGCCGGACCCGGGGGCTCCGGCCGGGACGACCCGCGCGAGTGATAAGTGAGCGACTCCCCAACGATTCTTCGCGACGCGCCCGCGATCGCGCCCGTCGGCACCGCCACCCGGGCCGACGCCACCGCCGTCCCGCGCGCGCCACCGCCGCCGGATGACGGCGTGCCGCGGCCCTACGGCACGATTTTCGCCTTCCTCCTGCCGGCGCTCACGCTGTACGCCGCGTTCACCGCCTACCCCTTTTTCCGCACGCTCTGGAACAGCTTCCACAAGGTGCTGCCGCGCCGCTCCGAGTTCGTCGGCCTCGAGAACTACGCCACGCTGGTAAACGACGAGTTCTTCTGGCGCGCGGTCCGCAATACGCTGATCTGGGCCTCGACCTCGCCGCTGTTCGAAGTCACGATCGCGCTGCTCCTGGCGCTCGCGCTCTACGCCAAGGTGCCGGGCGCGCGGTTCTTCCGGGTCGCCTGGTTCACGCCGGTGCTGATGTCCTACGTCGTCGTCGGCATCCTGTTCGTGTGGATCTACAACTACGACTGGGGGCCGGTGAACGCCGCGCTCCGTTGGCTCGGCCTTTCCGACCTCGCCCGCGCCTGGCTCGGCAACCCGAATACCGCGCTTCCCGCGCTCATTGCCGTCACCACCTGGATATGGACCGGCTTCAACATGGTGGTGCTGCTCGCGGCGCTGCACTCGCTGCCGAAAGAGGTGATCGAGGCGGCCGAGCTCGACAACTGCGGCTGGGGCCAGAAGCTCGTCTTCGTGATCCTGCCGCTGGTGCGGCCGACGCTGCTCAACCTCGTCGTCCTGTCCTTCATCGGCAAGATGAAGATCTTCGACCTCGTCTGGATCACCACCAAGGGCGGCCCGCTGTGGTCGACCGAGACGGTCTCGACCTACGTCTACAAGCGCGCCTTCGAGTGGTCGACCTTCGATCTCGGCTATCCGTCCGCGATCGCGACGGCATGGTTCGTCATCGTGCTCGGCGCCGTGCTGACGCTGACCTACGCCTTTCGGCTGCGCGAGAAGCTGGAATACTGAAGGTGGAGGTCCTGAAGCGCTCGGCGCTCCTCCTCGGGCTGTCGCTCTATACGGCGTTCGCGGCCGGGCCGTTCGTGTGGGCCGCGATGATGTCGCTGCGCACCACGACGGAGATCACCCGCGACCACTTCGCGCTGCCGGTCCCGGCTCATTTCGAGAAGTTCCCGCTCGCCTGGTTCAACTCGAACTACAACGTCTACTTCACCAACTCGGCGATGATCGTGCTCTCCGCGGTCGCGATCCTCACGGTCGTCGGCGCCATGGCGGCGCATTGCTTCGCGCGCTATCGCTTCCGGCTCAACCGGGTGCTCTATTTCCTGATCTTCTCGACCATCATCTTCCCGCCCCAGATCACCATCATCGCGCTGTTCCAGATCCTGGTGCAGTACGGGCTCTACAACACCAGGCTCGGGCTCGTCGCGGTCTACGTCGCGATCCAGCTGCCGCTGACGATCTACATCCTCGAGACCTTCTTCGCCCGCATCCCGGCCGACCTCTTCGACGCCGCCCGCATGGACGGCTATTCGGAATGGGAGATCTTCTGGCGCGTCTCATTCCCGATCGCGCTGCCGGCGGTCGCGACGACGGTGATCCTCAATTTCATCCTGCTCTGGAACGAGTTCCTCTACGCCGTGGTGCTGATCACCGACGAGGCGAACCGCACGCTGCCGCTCGGCATCCAGCGCTTCATGGGCGACCAGCTCGAGGACACCGGCATGATCGCGACCGGCCTCATGATCGCGATCGTGCCGGTGATCCTGGTCTATGCGTTCTTCTCCGAGAGACTGATCCAGGGGATGACCGCGGGGGCGGTGAAGTGAGGGCGTCCCGACGCGCTTCACCTCTCCCCGCCTGCGGGGAGAGGCCGACTCGGCGAAGCCGAGCGGGTGAGGGGCCGGGGGACTGTCGAGCGTGGCCCCTGGCCCCTCACCCTCGCCCCTTCGGGGCTCGCTTTGCGGCCTCCGCCGCAAAGCCCTCTCCCCGCAAGCGGGGAGAGGAGGGGGGCAGCTGATGGCCGTCGTCACGCTCGACCGCCTGTCGAAGCGCTACGAGCGCGGCCACAAGCCTGCCGTCGACGCGGTGTCGCTCACCGTCGCCGACGGCGAGTTCTTCGTGCTGCTCGGGCCGTCGGGCTGCGGCAAGACCACGACGCTGAGGATGATCGCCGGGCTTGAATCGATCTCCTCGGGCCGGCTCGCGATCGACGAGCGCGTCGTCAACGCGGTCCCGGCGAAGGATCGCGACATCGCCATGGTGTTCCAATCCTACGCGCTCTACCCGCATATGAGCGTGCGCCAGAACCTCGCCTTTGGCCTGCGCCGGCGCGGCGTCGACCGGGCCGAGATCGACCGCCGCGTCGCTGCCGTCGCCGCGACCCTCGGCCTCGCCGAGCTCGTCGACCGGCGCCCGCATGCGCTCTCCGGCGGCCAGCGCCAGCGCGTCGCGCTTGGCCGGGCGATCGTGCGCGATCCCAAGGTCTTTCTGTTCGACGAGCCGCTGTCGAACCTCGACGCCTCCCTGCGTGTCTCGACGCGCCTCGAGATCGCAAAGCTCCACCGCCGCCTCGAGGCGACGATGATCTACGTCACCCACGACCAGGTCGAGGCGATGACGCTCGGCGACCGCATCTGCGTCATGCAGGACGGCCGGGTGGCGCAGATCGGCGCGCCGCTTACCGTCTACCGCCGGCCGGCGAGCGTGTTCGTCGCGCGCTTCCTCGGCTCGCCGCCGATGAACATCGTGCCGGCGCGGGTCGAGCGGGTGAACGGCGGCGCCGCAGCGCTCGCCGGCGGCGGCGCGTTCGCGCTCGACGGAGCGGCGGCCGGAGCGGCGGAGGGCGCCATCCTCCTCGGCTTTCGCCCCGAGGACATCGCGCTCGCCGCGCCGGATGGGCGCCCGAGCGCCGTCGTGCAGGCGGTCGAGCTCCTCGGCGCCGAGACGATCCTCGCCGCGACCCTCGACGGCGGCGGCGACATCGCGGTACGGGCGCCGCGCGATCTCACGGCGCGGCCGGGCGAGCGCATCGGCCTCGCCGTCGAGGCGCAGGCGCTCCACCTCTTCGATCCGCAAACCGGCGCGGCGCTTGCCCGCCACCCATCGTGAAGGAGCCATAATGGCCGAGCCCGTTCCCCTGACCATCCGCCGCGACTGGCCGCGCCCGGACGCGAAGACGCTTGCGGCCTTCAAGGCCGCGCCGACCGGCTTCGTCGTCGACGCCATCGGGCGCGCCGGCGCCCTCGACCACCGCATCCGGCCGGTCTGGAAGGGGCCGCATTTCGTCGGCTCGGCGCTGCCGGTGTGGACGACGGCGCGGGACAACCTCGCAACTTATGCGGCGATCAGCTTTGCCAAGCCCGGCGACGTGATGCTGATCGCGACCGGCGCCTATGAAGGCGCGGCGGTCATCGGCGACGTGGTCGTCGGGATGATGCGCAATGCCGGCATCGCGGCGGCGGTGACCGACGGCCTCGTCCGCGACGTCCAGGGCATCGCCGAGGTCGGCATTCCGGTCTACGCCCGCGGCCTCACCCCGAACTCCCCCTTCAAGCACGGGCCGGGCACGGTCGGGCTGCCGATCGCGATCGGCGGCCAAGCGGTCGAGGCCGGCGACCTCGTCGTCGGCGACGGCGACGGCGTCGTCATCGTGCCGCGCTGGCGGATCGCCGAGGCGGCAGCCGAGCTCGCCGCGATCCGGGACAAGGAGAGCGGCATGGATGCGCTGGTGAAATCGGGCGCGACCTCGCCGTCCTGGCTTGCCGCGCGCCTGACCGGCGACGGCGTGCGCTACGTCGAGGACTAACCTCGTGAAGCGCGTCTTCTACAACAGCTGCGCCGATGCCGCGCTCTACGGCATGATCCGCGACGCCGCGGCCGGGCGCTGCGAGCTGGTCACGCTCGATCGCGACGACGATGCGGAGCGGATCGCGAAGCTCGCCGACGCCGACGCCGCGATCGTCGCCTCGACCCGCTTCACGCGGCCGCTGATCGAGGCCGGGCGGAACCTCGGCTTCGTGCACCACCAGGGCGTCGGCTATCACGACACCATCGACACCGCGGCGTTGGCGGAGCGCCGCATCCCGCTCGCCATCACGCCGGGCGGCACGACCATCGGCGTCGCCGAGCACACCCTGATGCTGATCCTTGCCATGCTGCGGCGGCTGCCCTTCGCGGACGCGGAGCTGCGGCAGGGCCGCTTCCACGTCAACGCGCTGCGGCCGGTGAGCCGCGAGCTGCGCGGCCGCACCGTCGGGCTTCTCGGCATGGGGCGTATCGGCCGCGCTGTCGCCGAGCGGCTGAAACCCTTCGGCGTGACGCTGATCTATTTCGACCCCGTGGCGCTGCCGGCCGAGGTCGAGCGTGCGCTCGAGCTCGATCGCCGCGGCTTCGACGAGGTCCTGCCTGAGGCCGACATCCTCTCGCTGCACCTGCCGCTGACCCCTGAGACCCGGCGCATCATCGGCGCGGCGACGCTCGCGCGCATGAAGCCCGGCGCATACCTCGTCAACACCGCCCGCGGCGGTCTCGTCGACGAAGCGGCGCTCGTCGCCGCGCTGCAAGCGGGCCGCCTTGCGGGCGCGGCGCTCGACGTCTTCGAGCCCGAGCCGCCGGCGACCGAGCACCCGCTCTACGCGATGCCAAACGTGGTGCTGACGCCGCACATCTCGGCCGGCACCCGCGATGCTTTCATGGAGAAGCAGGGCTTCATCTTCGACAACCTCGCGCGGTTCTGGCGCGGCGAGCCGGTCGAGAACCTCGTCGACCTCTCGCCG
>JAJKJG010000019.1 GCA_021154065.1 Methylobacterium sp. | reverse complement strand
CGGCGGTGCCTGCGCGCGTCGCAGGCGAGCGCCGTCATGGTGGGCCGGGCCGCAATGGGCCGGCCCTGGGTAATCGGGCAGATCGCAGCGGCGCTCGCCGGTGAGCCGGTTGTCGAGCCGACTGCGGAGCAGAAGACCGGAGCGGCGGTCTAGCATTATGAGGAACTCCTGTCGCTATACGGCCGAACAGTGGGAGTCCGGCGCGCCCACAAACATCTGGCGGCCTATGCCGAGACGGCCCGCAGCATCGGCTGTGGGCTGAACGCAAGCGACAGGCTGCGGCTCGTGACCGCGGACGATCCAGCGTCCGTTAGGGGGCTTCTTATGCGGATGTACGATGAACCCTTGCGGGACGCCGCATGACGCCGCCGACCAGCGATCTTATCGTCAACGCGCTCCCTCTGCCGGTTCTGACGATCGGCGCGGATGGAAAGATCCTTCACGCCAACACGGCCGCTGAGGCTTTCCTGGACCTCAGCCTGCGCGTCATGCAGCGGCAGCGACTGAAGGACATCATGCCGTTCGGCTCGCCCGTGTTGGCGCTCGTCGAAGAGGTGCGCCGGCGCGGCGCCAGCGTCAGCGAATACCGGGTGGACGTGGGCAGTCCGCGCATCGGAGCGGAGCGGATCGTGGACGTGTTCGCGACGTCGCTCGGCGATGAGAGCGACGCCGTGGTGATCATGCTGCAAGAGCGCACGATCGCCGACAAGATGGATCGGCAGCTCACGCATCGCGGGGCGGCCCGATCGATCACGGCGCTCGGCGCCATGCTCGCCCACGAGATCAAGAACCCACTGTCCGGCATCCGGGGCGCAGCGCAGTTGCTTGAACAATCGGCCACTGAGGACGACCGCCTGTTGACCCGGCTGATCTGCGACGAAGCGGACCGGATCGTTCATCTGGTGGAGCGCGTGGAGTTGTTCGGCGACGACCGGCCGGTCGAACGAGCGCCCGTCAACGTTCATGGGGTGCTCGACCACGTCAAACGACTCGCGCAATCGGGCTTCGCCCGCCACATCCGGTTTGTTGAAAACTACGACCCCTCGCTGCCTCCGGTCTACGGCAACCGCGGCCAGCTGATCCAGGTGATCCTGAACCTGGTCAAAAATGCCACTGAGGCGATCGGAGACGATGCGTTCGACGGCGAGATCATGCTCTGCACGGCGTTTCGCACCGGCGTCCGCTTGCAGGTTCAGGGGTCGCGCGAGCGCGTCAGCCTGCCGATCGAGCTGAGCGTGCGCGACAACGGCCCCGGCGTGCCGCTCGATCTCCTCTCGGAGCTGTTCGACCCCTTCGTCACCACCAAGGCGCAGGGAAGTGGCCTCGGACTTGCTTTGGTGGCGAAGGTCGTCGGCGACCATGGCGGGATCGTCGAGTGCGATCCGGCTCCGCGCCGAACGACCTTCCGGGTTCTCCTCCCCATGTACACGGCCCGCGACGGGCGCGATTTGAAAGCTGAGGACGATTGATGCCAAGCGGACAGATTCTCCTCGCCGATGACGACGCCGCCATCCGGACGGTGCTGAATCAGGCGCTCTCCCGCGCGGGCTACGAGGTGCGTTCGACGGGCCATGCAGCGACGCTCTGGCGCTGGGTGGCTCAGGGCGATGGCGATCTCATCATCACCGATGTCGTGATGCCGGACGAGAACGCCTTCGATCTGCTGCCGCGCATCAAGAGGGTCCGGCCCGAATTGCCGATCATCGTCATGAGCGCGCAGAATACGTTCATGACCGCCATCCGCGCGTCCGAGCGTGGCGCTTACGAATACCTGCCGAAACCGTTCGACCTGAAGGAACTGGTCGCCATCGTCGGCCGCGCGCTGTCGCGTCCCCGTGGCGCAACCGCGCCTAACGGGCCGTTGGAGGGCGAGGAGATTCCGCTCGTCGGCCGCTCGCCGGCCATGCAGGAGATTTATCGCGCCCTCGCGCGCCTGATGCCGACCGACCTCACGGTCATGATCACGGGCGAGTCCGGGACCGGCAAGGAACTGGTCGCCCGCGCCCTGCACGATTACGGCAAACGGCGAAACGGGACGTTCGTGGCCGTCAACATGGCCGCGATTCCGCGTGAGTTGATCGAATCGGAACTGTTCGGCCATGAGAAGGGCGCCTTCACCGGCGCGACCACCCGCAACGCCGGACGCTTCGAACAGGCCGAGGGCGGCACGCTGTTTCTCGACGAGATCGGCGACATGCCGATGGAGGCGCAGACCCGCCTTTTGCGCGTGCTGCAACAGGGCGAATACACGACAGTCGGCGGCCGCGTCCCCATCAAGACAAACGTGCGCATCGTCGCGGCGACCAATAAGGATCTGCGCGTCTCGATCCAGCAAGGCCTGTTTCGCGAGGATCTGTTTTTCCGCCTCAACGTGGTCCCGCTCCGGCTTCCGCCCCTCCGGGAGCGCGCTGAGGACGTGCCGGACCTCCTCCGTCACTTCTTCGCGCTCGCCGAAAAGGAGGGCTTGGCCCGCAAACAACTGGATGGCGACGCCATGGACCGCCTCAAACGGTACCGCTGGCCCGGCAACGTCCGTGAACTGGAAAATCTGGTCCGGCGCCTCGCCGCGCTTTACCCCCAGGAGACCATTACGGGGCCGATCATCGAGGCCGAGCTCGAAGTTCCGGCGTTTACGCCCCAGCCCGCTATGGGCACGAGCGCGCCCGCAGATGAAGAGGGGTTGTCGGCCGCTATCGAAAGGCACTTGGCGGATTATTTTGCAGGCTACAAGGATGCTCTCCCTCCGCCTGGCCTCTATCATCGGATCCTTCGCGAGATCGAAGGGCCGCTGATCGGAGCGGCGCTGGCGGCCACGCGCGGCAATCAAATCCGGGCGGCCGAGCTTTTGGGCGTGAATCGAAACACGTTGCGCAAGAAAGTCCGCGACCTCGATTTGCAGGTGATCCGTACCGGGCGATAGAGCGTTGGGCGGAGGCGGTAGACTCGCCCCGGAAATGTATTAATTTGACCACAGTGTTGTGATGCTGCATCAGGGGCCGTGCCAGTTGCGGACGCTGCTGGTTTGCACCCCCGACGGAAGACCTTTTCTTGAACGAACCCCACGAGAGCGCCCGCCCGTCGGACATCGACGCCGGACAGCGGGGGTCAGGTTGGTTCGGCACCTTGGCGGTGGCGGTTGCGCTCGGCTCGGCGCTGACCACCTTCCTGGTTCTGGCCGGCATGACTCCCATCCTGCCGACGCACGATGTCGTCGTCTGGATGCTCCTGTTCAACGTTCTGCTGGTGGCCGTACTCATCGGCCTTGTGGCCTGGGAGGCCAGAAGTCTGGTGCGCGCCCGATGGGCGGGCCTGGCCGGCGCCAGGCTCCATGTACGCGTGGTCGGTCTGTTCAGTTTGATCGCGACGTTGCCAACGGTCCTCGTCGCGGCCGTGGCGATGATGACGCTGGAGCGCGGGCTCGATCCGTGGTTCACGGGGGCTCTCAAAGCCCTGATGACGGACACCGTCGCCATCGCCCACGCCTATCGGGACTCGCAATGCCGGATGCTGGCTCGCGACACGCAACTCATGGCGGCGGACCTCAATCGCGCCAAGGTGTTGTTCGACGCGGATCGGGCCGTGTTCCGAGAGTTCATGACCTCGCGGGCGGTGTTCCTCGGCTTCCCGGTGTCCATGCTGATCGAGTCGGACGGCTCAACCGTGGAACGGATCGATGCCAAACCCACTGAAGGGCTGTCTCTGCCGACTGCCGATGACCTGCGCGAAGCGAACGATCAGGACGCGATCTGTCTCGTGCCGCGGGAAGGCAATGTTTTCCGCGCCCTGCTCAAATTGCCTGCGCACCAAAACCGGATTCTTTTCGTGGCCCGGCCCGTCGATCCGCGCGCGCTCCAGTTCCCGCCCGTCGCCGAGGCGGGCGTTGCTTACTACCAGTTGCTGGAACAGAAAAAGTTCGGCATTCAGATCGCCTTTGCGTCGATGTTCACGCTAATTGCGCTGATCGTCCTCCTCTCGGCTGTCTGGTTCGGGTTGAATTTCGCGAACCGTCTTGTGGCCCCGATCCGGCGGCTGATCCACGCCACCGATCAGGTCGCCACGGGCAATTTCTACGTCCAGGTCCCTGCCCGGAAGAGCGACGGCGACCTCGCGCACCTCGGCACGACGTTCAACAAGATGACCGCCGAGCTACGCCATCAGCATGGCAGTCTGACAGCGGCGAGCGACCTCATCGACCGTCGCCGCCGGTTCACGGAGGCTGTCCTGTCCGGCGTCTCGGCCGGCGTGATCGGCATTGATGCGCGTGGGCAGATCACGATCGTCAATCCGTCGGCGGAGGCGTTGCTCGGGACGGCGCACGGCGACTTGATGGGATGCCCGATCGAAACCGTTCTTCCTGAGATCGCGCCGCTTATTGGCGAGGCGAAGACCTCGCGCCAGCGTCTGCTGCAACAGCAGATCCTGATCTCGCGCAACAATCGCGAGCGGACCCTGAACGTTCGCGTGGCGAGCGAACAGGCGCGCAACGATGAGAAAGGGTTCGTGGTCACGCTCGATGACATCACGGATTTGGTCTCGGCCCAGCGCACGTCCGCGTGGGCCGACGTGGCGCGACGCATCGCCCACGAAATCAAGAATCCCTTGACCCCCATCCAGCTCTCGGCGGAACGCATCCGGCGCAAGTACGGCAAGGTCATCACCGCCGATCGCGAGGTCTTCGACCAATGCACCGCCACGATCGTTCGGCAGGTCGACGACATCAAGCGCATGGTCGACGAGTTCTCGTCCTTCGCGCGGATGCCCAAGCCGAGGATTGGGCAGGACGACGTGGCTGAAACGGTTCGTCAAGTGGTTTTCATGATGCGCATCGCGCATCCGGACATCGCCTTTGTCGACGAGATCCCAAGCGGCCCGGTCCCAGCCCACTTCGACCGTCGCCTTGTTTCGCAAGCCGTCACGAACATCGTCAAGAACGCTGCGGAAGCGATCGCGGCCGTTCCCGAGTCTGAGCGAGGACGAAGCGAGATCAGGATTGGGCTTTACGAAGGGGAGGGCGACACGCTCGTGATCGAAGTCACCGACAACGGCAAGGGTTTCCCGAAGGAGAACCGTCACCGGCTGCTTGAACCGTACATGACGACCCGAGAGGGTGGGACCGGGCTCGGCCTGGCGATCGTCAGCAAAATCTTCGAGGAGCACGGGGGAGGGATCGAGCTTGGCGACAACCCGCATGAGCGCGGCGGCCGCGTTCGGCTGTGGTTCCCGCGGACAATGCCGAGCGAACGAGCAGACGCAACCGAAGCCGCCGAACCTCGCATGGCGCGCGCATGAGCACCGATATTCTCATCGTCGACGACGAGGCCGACATTCGCGAGCTGGTGGCGGGCATCCTCGAAGACGAAGGCCACCGGACGCGGACGGCCGGCACGTCCGATGACGCGCTCGCTGCGATCGAAGCCCGGCGGCCGCACCTCGTCTTTCTCGACATCTGGCTGCAAGGCAGCAGCCTGGACGGTCTCCAGGTGCTGGATCTCATGAAGGCGCAACATCCCGATCTGCCGGTCGTCATGATCTCCGGGCACGGCAACATCGAAACCGCCGTATCCGCGATTAAGGCCGGCGCCTACGACTTTATCGAGAAGCCGTTCAAGGCCGACCGCCTGGTGCTCGTGGCCGAACGCGCGCTCGAAGCCTCGCGCCTCAAGCGCGAGGTTCGCGACCTGCGGGCGCAATCCGTCCAGGCGAGCCGGATCGCCGGACATTCGCCCGCTATCAACCAGCTCCGTCAGACGATCGAGCGGGCGGCGCCGACCAACGCCCGCATCCTGATCACCGGCGCCCCGGGCTCCGGCAAGGAGCTGACCGCGCGCACCATCCACGCCTCGTCGGGGCGCGCCTCCGGCCCGTTCGTCGTCATCAACGCGGCGACGATCACGCCCGACACTATGGAATCCGAGCTGTTCGGCGTCGAGAACATGGACGGTCACGGGCGTCGGGTCGGCGCGCTCGAGGAGGCGCACGGCGGGACGCTTTACATCGACGAGATCGCGGACATGCCCCGGGAGACGCAGAACCGCATCCTGCGGGTCCTCGTCGACCAGAACTTCCAGCGCGTCGGGGGCACGACGCGCGTCCACGTGGACGTGCGCATCGTGTCCTCGTCGAGCCGCGACCTCGGCGCCGAGATCGCGGCCGGGCGATTCCGCGAGGACCTGTTCCACCGCCTCGGCGTCGTGCCGATCCGCGTGCCCGGCCTGTCGGGGCGGCGCGAGGACGTGCCCGAGCTGATCGCGTTCTTCATGGAGCAGATCTGCGCCGCCACGGGGCTGCCCAAGCGCCGGATCGCCGGCGATGCGATCGCGGTGCTCCAGTCGCACGACTGGCCGGGCAACGTCCGCCAGCTGCGCAACAACGTCGAACGGCTGATGATCCTCACCACCGGCGAGCCGGACGCGCCGGTCACGGCCGATATGCTGCCCTCCGAAGTCGGCACCCTGGTTCCGTCCACGCCGGGCG
>JAJKJG010000018.1 GCA_021154065.1 Methylobacterium sp. | reverse complement strand
GCTTCTCGCCGGGCACGTCCTCGGTGCGCAGCGTCTTGCCGAGGCGCCCCTCGTTCCTGGCGATAAGCCCGGAGGCGGCGGCGAGGATGTGGCCGGTCGAGCGGTAGTTGCGCTCGAGGCGGACCACCTTGGCGCCCGGGAAGTCGTGCTCGAAGCGCAGGATGTTGTCGACCTCGGCGCCGCGCCAGCCATAGATCGACTGGTCGTCGTCGCCGACGCAAGCGAGGTTCTTCCGCGTCTGCGCTAGGAGGCGCAGCCACAGGTACTGGGCGACGTTCGTGTCCTGGTACTCGTCGACCAGCATGTAGCGGAAGCGGTTCTGGTAGAGGCCGAGGACCTCGGGGTTGTCGCGCCACAGGCGCAGGCATTCGAGCAGGAGGTCGCCGAAATCGGCGGCGTTGAGCGTCTTGAGACGGGCCTGATAGGCGGCGTAGAGCTCGCCGCCCTTGCCGAAGGCGAAGGCGGCGGCCTCGCCCGGCGGCACATGGGCAGGATCGAGGCCGCGGTTCTTCCAGCCGTCGATCTGGGCCGCGAGCTGGCGCGCCGGCCAGCGCTTCTCGTCGATGTCGGCGGCCTCGATGACCTGCTTCATCAGGCGCAGCTGGTCGTCGACGCCGAGGATGGTGAAGTCGGATTTCAAGCCGACGAGCTCGGCGTGGCGGCGCAGCACCTTGGTGCCGATCGAGTGGAAGGTGCCGAGCCAGGGCATGCCCTCGGCGATCGAGCCGACGAGCGCGCCGACCCGCTCCTTCATCTCGCGCGCCGCCTTGTTGGTGAAGGTGACGGCGAGGATGTCGAACGGCCGCGCCTTCGCGGTCGCGATCAGGTGGGCGATGCGGGTCGTCAGCACCCGGGTCTTGCCGGTGCCGGCGCCGGCGAGCACGAGCACCGGCCCCTCCGTCGCCTCGACCGCCTGGCGCTGCTCGGGGTTGAGGCCGGCAAGATAGGCGGCCGCCTGCGGCCCCACGGCGGCGCGGGCGCGCGCCGACAGCGACCCGGGCTTCGGCTCGGGCAGGCTGTCGCGGAAGGGCGGTGCGCCGATCGGCTCGGGGCGATTCATGGCTGACAAAGCTCTGGACCAAAAGGCGAACGGCGTCGAGGCCGGGCCGGTTCGCATGCACAGGCGTCGGGCGGACGGGTCGGAGCCTCGTACCGGCGGCGTGTCATCCCTACATGGGGTCTTGAGACGCCGATTTCAGGAGACGCCGATGCGCGCCCTCATCCTCGCCGCGGGATTTTCGGCCCTCGCCGCGACCGCCGCGCTCGCCCAGGTCGAGCGCCTGCCGACGACGAGCCGGGCGGAGCGCCAGATCATCGACAACAACCGCGCCCTCGAGCTGCAGCAGCAGCAGAGAAGCTTCACCCAGCAGAACCAGTTCGAGATCAACGCGCTGCGCAACCAGCTCCAGCAGCAGCAGATGTTCCCGCCCGCCCGGGCCTGCGCGCCGGGTGCGATCTGCTGAAGCGGGGCCGTCCCCGCCGCTATTGCGGCGGGATAGCCGGGTCGCCGGCGTAGAGCGGCGTGCTCAGATATTTGAGCCCGGAGTCGCACATCACCGTGACGACCGTCGCGTCCGGGCCGAGCCGCATGCCGAGCGCGATCGCGGCGACGAGATTCGCGCCGGTCGAGGTGCCGGCGAACAACGCCTCCGAGTGCGCCAGCCGACGCGCCATCGCCATCGCCGCTTCGGTCGAGACGGTGGCGATTTCGTCGGCAATGGAGGGGTTCCACAGCGGAACCACGAAGCCGGCGCCGACGCCCTCGATCTTGTGGGCGCCGCTCTGTCGGCCCGAGAGGACAGCGGACTCCTGCGGCTCGACGGCGACGATGCGGAGATCCGGCTTCCGGCGGCGCAGGCCCTCGGCGACCCCACGGACGCAGGCGGCGGTGCCGGCGCTTTGCACGAAGGCGTCGATGCGGCCGTCCGCCTGGGCCCAGATCTCCTCCGCCAGCGTATGATAGGCGCTCAGCTGATCGGTGTTGTTGAGCTGGTCGGTCCAGAAGGCGCCGGTCTGCCCGGCAATCTGCCGTGCCGCCGCGATCATGTTTCGCGTCAGTGAGGCGTCCATGCCGCCGCCGGTGCTCGGGACGATCGTCAGCTCGGCACCGAGCGCCGCCATGTGACGGCGTTTCTCGATGCTGAACGCGTCGGATGTCACGAGGCTGAGGGAATAGCCGCGCGCCGCGCAGACGAAGGCGAGCGAAACGCCGGTGCTGCCGCCGGTGTATTCGACGACGCGACCGCCCGGTTTCAGGCGTCCGCTTTGCTCTCCGGCCTCGATCATGGCAAGCGCCATGCGGTCCTTCATGCTCCCGGTCGGATTGGCGCTTTCGAGCTTGATCAGGAGGCGCGCGCAGCCGTCCGGAACGATGCGCTGGAGCGCCACGAGCGGCGTGCCGCCGATGCGCTGCAGGACGGACGCATCGATCCGTTGGTCTGCCGCCGATCCGCTCGTCCGCGCGCCAGCCGGCATCCTGGAATCCCTTGCATGCATCTAACATCATATGTAACTACATACACCGTGGCGAACCGAAGACAAACCTCCGGCAAGCGGCTGGTCGCAGATGCGCGCGCGGTGGTTCAAGCCTGCGCCGGAATGAGCATCCGCATGGCCGAACGTCGGATCACGCGCTTCCTGGAGGCGCGGATGCATACGACCGGCCTGAGCATCGCCCAGTTCGGCCTCATGGCCCATATCGCGGCCGCCGGCGACGACACCATCGGCGCCTTGGCGGAGCGGGTCGGGCTCGACCAGTCGACCTTGTCCCGCAACCTGCGCGGCCTCGAGCAGGCCGGGCTCCTCGAGATCACCCTCGTCGAGACGGATTTGCGCCGCCGCGCCGTCTGGCTGACGGAAAACGGCGCTCGGCGCCTCGAGGCCGCAATCCCGACCTGGCGGCGCGCTCATGAGGCGCTCTCGGAGGTCGTCGAACCGAGCGATGTTCGGCGGATCGCGGCGGCGAGCCTCGCGTTGCGCGGTATGGTGCAGGCTTAAGACGAGACCCGCGCGTGAATCAGGCGGAGCTCAGGCGCTGAGCCGAAGCCGCCTTTCCGAGTTGAAGCATGGCCTTGCCAACAGCTGGACTTTCCACTACACTTGCAAATCATTCGCAATTGCAGGATCCAGCCCCATGGATGCGCGCGTCGCCGAGGCACCGGCCTCCGCCACCCTGAACAGCTGGCGGCGGGAGCGCGGCGACCCGTCGCTGTCGGACGTGCATCGCTCGATCGCGGTCGCGGCGCAGGGAACGCCGTGGCGCAAGTTCAGCGCCTTCCTCGGCCCGGGCTACCTCGTCGCCGTCGGCTACATGGATCCCGGTAACTGGGCGACGGCGCTCGCCGGCGGCTCGAAGTTCGGCTACGCGCTGCTCTTCATCGCCCTGCTGTCGAACATCATGGCGATCGTCCTGCAGCACCTGTGCGCCCGCATGGCGGTCGCGACCGGGCGCGACCTCGCGCAGGGCTGCCGCGACGCCTTCCCGCGCACGGTCTCGTACCCGCTCTGGCTCCTCGCCGAGGTCGCGATCTGCGCCACCGACTTGGCCGAGGTGATCGGCACCGCGATCGGGCTCAACCTCCTGTTCGGCATACCGCTCGAGATCGGCGTGCTGATCACCGCCGCCGACGTGTTCCTGATCCTGTGGCTGCAGAACAAGGGCTTCCGCTGGATCGAGGCCCTCATCATCACGCTTCTCGGCGTGATCGCGGTCTGCTTCGTGGTTCAGATCGCGATGGCGGATCCGGACTGGGGCGCCGTCATCCGCGGCTTTGCCCCGACGACGCAGATCGTCACCAACCCGGACATGCTCTACCTCGCGCTCGGCATCATCGGCGCGACGGTGATGCCGCATAACCTCTATCTGCACTCCGGCATCGTGCAGACCCGCGCCTATGGCGAGACGACGCCCGAGAAGCGCGAGGCGGTCAAATACGCGACGCTCGACTCGACCGTCGCGCTGATGTTCGCGCTGACCATCAACGCCTCGATCCTGATCCTCGCCGCGGCGGCCTTCAACCGCAGCGGCAACACCGGCGTCGAGGAGCTCGAGAAGGCGCACACGCTGCTCGCGCCGCTGCTAGGCTCGGCGATCGCGCCGACGCTGTTCGGCATCGCGCTCCTGTGCTGCGGGCTGAACTCGACCGTCACCGCGACGATGGCCGGGCAGATCGTCATGGAAGGCTTCCTCGACATCCGCCTGCCGCCCTGGGCGCGCCGGCTCGTGACCCGGGCGGTCGCGATCGTCCCCGCGGCGCTCGTGACGATCTACTACGGCGAGAGCGGCACCGCGAAGCTCCTGATCCTGAGCCAGGTGATCCTCGGCCTGCAGCTGCCCTTCGCCATCCTGCCGCTCATCATGATCACGTCGTCCAGGCCCAAGATGGGCGCGCTCGTGGCGCCCGTCTGGCTCACCGCGCTCGCCGGCGTCATCGCCGCGATCGTCATCGGGCTGAACGCCAAGGTGATCGCCGATTTCATCTGGAGCTGATCTGCCGCCGCGCTTGGCGCCGGCGGGCGTTCTTCACAGGCGCGATGCGCCGGTGCATCCTGCATGCCCGCCATGGAGGAATCGCGAATGCCGAGGCTCACGTTGCTGGTCGCGCTCGCGCCGTTGCTGCCTACCGCTGCCCTTGCCCAGGACCACGGTACCGCGAGGCCGGACCTCGTCGTCAAGGAGATTGTGACGGGCATGCCGAAAGGCGACCGGCAGGAGATCAAAGTCCTGACCGCGACGCTGAAGCCCGGCGACAAGACGCCGTTCCACACCCACCGCTTCCCGGTGACGGCCTACATCCTCGAGGGCGCCTTCACGCTCGAGATGGAGGGCCGCCCGCCGGTCACGATCAAGGCCGGCCAATCCATCGTCGAGCCGCCGAACGTCAAGATGACCGGCTACAACCGCGCCGCCGAGCCGGTGAAGATCGTGATCTTCTACGTCAGCGATCCGGACGGGCCGTTCCTCGACGTGGTGCACTGAGGGCCTGCCTTCATCCATCAACCTCGGGGAGAGCGTCGATGCACAAGACGATCATTCTTGCTGCCCTCGTCGGTGGGCTGCTCGTCGGCGCCGAGGCCCAGGCGCAGAGCTGCGGCGAGCTCTGGTACGAGCGCAACAGCATCTACAAGGCAGCGGGCTACTGCTTCCGCACGCCGCGCGCCATCAGCGCTTTCGGCAACGCCGGCTGCGTGTACGACAGTGAATACGACGTGCCGCTCTCGCCGCGCCAGCGCCGGCGGGTGCAGTCGATCAAGACCTTGGAGCGCGACCTCGGCTGCCGGGGATAGTCCGCCCGCCTCTAGTGACGCGTCCCGGCGCGCAGCCGCTCCTCGACCTCGTGCTCGCGCTGCGGCAAGCCGATCACCCGGCCGATGTCCTTCGGCGGCGGCAGGCGGGTATGGGCAGCCTTCATGACCGCGAGGTTCGCCTGGATGTCGGCCGGGAAGGGGGTGACCTTCTTTTGCGCCAGATCGACGTGGAGGGACATGACCTCGCAGGTCGCGGCAACCCAGCCCTCCGTCGCGTGCCGGATCTCCTCGTAGAAATGCAGGCGCTTCTCGTCGAAGCCGATAAGCTGCAGCGTCACCCGCCGTCGGCCTTGAGCTCGCGCCGGTAGAGGGTGTGGACCTCGGCGACGTAGTAGGAGGCGTTGCGCTCGGCGACGTAGTCGGGCCCGAGGCCGACGACCTCGAAGGCCTCGTCCACGGCCCGGTCGAAGAGCACGTGGTAATAGGCCATGTTCATATGGCCGTTGTAGTCGATCCACGAGGGCTCGACCGTCATGGTCGAGGAAACGAAGGGCGCGAAGAAGAAGATCGGTGCGGTGCGCTCATCGGCCATCGGCGAAACCCCGTTCGTCGAAACCATCCCACAAATCTACTGCCCCCTGGCGTTGCCCCTAACACGATTTCAAGGGACTCGCATCCCCTCGGGTGAAGGGAATAGCTCGGCCGGATCCATGGCGCCCCGCGCCAAGCTCTTCCGAGGCCGCCGTAGTTCGCGGCCGAGGGGGTATTGTGCCTCGATCAGGTTTGATTAAGGGTCGAACGGAAGTTCGGCAAACGCCTCGGAACGACACGCGATGAACGCGCCGCATCCGCCCCCCCGCCCGCGCCCCGACGACGCGACGATCGCGGCGCTCACGGCCGAGCTGCACAAGCGCTACGGCAACCGGGTGGTGACGAGCCTCGCGGTGCGCCAGCAGCACGGCCACACCACGACCTGGGTCGAGAACCAGCCGCCGGACATCGTCGTCTATCCGCAATCGACCGAGGAGGTGTCCGAGATCGTCAGGCTCTGCGCCGGCTACGCGGTGCCGCTGGTGGCGTTCGGCACGGGCACCTCGCTCGAAGGCCACGTCAATGCGCCCTATGGCGGCGTCTCCATCGACACGAGCGAGATGAAGCGCATCGTCGCGGTCCACGCCGAGGACCTCGACTGCATCGTCGAGCCGGGCGTGACCCGCAAGGAGCTGAACGAGCACTTGCGCGACCAGGGCCTGTTCTTCCCGATTGATCCCGGCGCCGACGCGTCGATCGGCGGCATGACCGCGACCCGCGCCTCCGGCACCAACGCCGTCCGCTACGGCACCATGAAGGACAACGTCCTCGCCCTGACGGTGGTGCTGCCGAACGGCGACGTGATCCGCACGGCCCGCCGGGCAAAGAAGAGCTCGGCCGGCTATGACCTCACCCGCCTCTTCGTCGGCTCGGAGGGGACGCTCGGCATCGTCACCGAGATCACGCTCAAGCTGCACGGCATCCCGGAGGCGATCTCGGCCGGCGTCTGCCCGTTCCCGACGGTCCGGGCCGCCTGCGAGGCGGTGATCGCGACAATCCAGACCGGCATCCCGGTCGCCCGCATCGAGCTCCTCGACGAGCTCCAGGTCAGGGCCTGCAACCAATACTCCAAGCTCACGCTCGCGGAGGCGCCGACGCTCTTCCTCGAGTTCCACGGCTCGGACGCCGGGGTGAAGGAGCAGGCCGAGCGCTTTGGCGAGATCGCCGCCGATCTCGGCGGCGGCCCGTTCGAGTGGGCGACAAAGGCCGAGGACCGCAATCGCCTGTGGCAGGCCCGCCACGACGTCTACTGGTCGGTCTTCACCTTGAGGCCGGGTTCGAAGGCGACCGCGACCGACGTCTGCGTGCCGATCTCGCGGCTCGCCGAATGCGTCGAGGCGACGAAGCGCGACGCCGACGCGTCGGGCCTCGTCGCGCCGATCGTCGGTCACGTCGGGGACGGCAATTTCCATGTCTCGCCGCTGATCGACATGGACGATCCGGACGAGATCGCGCGCGTCGAAGCTTTCATCTCGCGCCTCGTCGAGCGGGCGCTCGCCATGGAGGGGACCTGCACCGGCGAGCATGGCGTCGGCCAGAACAAGATGAAGTATCTCGAAGCCGAGCACGGCGCCGGCGCCCTCGACCTCATGCGGACCTTGAAACGGGCGATCGACCCCAACAACATCATGAACCCGGGGAAGATCGTCGCGTTCTGAGGCGGGAGTGGCCGGGAGGCCATTTTCGCGCCATGGCGAGCCGGCATTCGGTGGGTGAGTTGACGGGTCGAGAAGGTAGGCGGACCCTTTGCGCGACATCCTGACGGTTATCGCGGGTATCCTGATCATCCTGCTCACGGCGGCGCTCGTGGC
>JAJKJG010000017.1 GCA_021154065.1 Methylobacterium sp. | reverse complement strand
GGCCTATGTCCGGCCCGGCTCGGCGATGGACCGCGAGGCGCTCGAGCGCGGCAACTCGGTCTATTTCCCGGACCGGGTCGTGCCGATGCTGCCGGAGCGCATCTCGAACGATCTCTGCTCGCTGCGCCCGCGGGAGGATCGCCCGGCACTTGCGGTGCGCATGATCATCGGCGCCGACGGGCGCAAGAAGCACCACCGCTTCCACCGGGTGATGATGCGCTCGGCCGCGAAGCTGTCCTACGGTCAGGCCCAGGCGGCAATCGACGGGCGGCCGGATGACGAGACCGGCCCGCTGCTCGACCCGGTTCTGCGCCCGCTCTGGGCAGCCTATGAGATGATCAAGAAGGCCCGGCGAGTCCGGGCGCCGCTCGATCTCGACCTGCCCGAACGCAAGATCCTGCTCAAGCCCGACGGCACCGTCGACCGGGTGCTGGTGCCGGAGCGCCTCGACGCCCATCGGCTGATCGAGGAGTTCATGATCCTCGCCAATGTCGCCGCCGCCGAGAGCCTCGAGAAGGCCGGCTCGCCACTGATCTACCGCGCCCATGACGAGCCCTCGCTCGAGAAGATGCGGGCGCTAGGCGAAGTGCTGGCGTCGATCGGCATCAAGCTGCCCAAGGAGGGGGCGCTGAAGCCGGCGCTGTTCAACCGCATCCTCGCGAATGTCGAGGGCACCGAGCACCAGGCTTTCATCAACGAGGTCGTGCTGCGGTCGCAGGCCCAGGCCGAGTACTCGGCCGAGAACTACGGTCATTTCGGGCTGAATCTGCGCCGCTACGCGCATTTTACCTCGCCGATCCGGCGCTACGCCGATCTCATCGTGCATCGCGCCCTGATCCGGGCGTTGAAGCTCGGAACCGACGGGCTACCGGCGAACATGAGCCTCGAGGAGCTCGCGGAGATCGGGGCGCGCATCTCGGTCGCCGAGCGCCGGGCGATGGCGGCGGAGCGCGAGACGGTCGACCGGCTCATCGCCCATCACCTCGCCGACCGGATCGGCGCGACCTTCGAGGGCCGGATCTCCGGCGTCACCCGGGCCGGACTGTTCATCAAGCTCGCCGAGACCGGCGCCGACGGTTTCGTGCCGGCCGCGACGATCGGAGCGGACTACTACCGTTACGACGAAAAGCGCCACGCCATGATCGGCGATCGCACCGGCGAGACCTACCGGCTCGGCGACCGCGTCGAGGCAAAGCTCGTCGAGGCAGCGCCGGTGGCCGGCGCGCTCCGGTTCGAGCTCGTCTCCGAAGGCCAGGGCAAGCGGCCGCAGCATCGCGGCGGCGCCCGGCCTGCCGCCCGGACGCAGAACCGCCGCACGACGCCGCGCCTCAAGTCCAGGCGCGAGCCGGCGCCGCGGCCCTGAAGGAACGTATGGAACCCAGCGGACGAGCCATTAGTCCCACGGATATCGGCGCCCTCGAGGCGACCCGGCGCGGCGCCCTCGGCCGCTGCCCGGCCTGCGGCGCGGGCCGCCTGTTCGGCCGGTATCTCAAGGTCCGGGACGCTTGCCCCGCCTGCGGGGCCGAGCTGCATCACCACCGCGCCGACGACCTGCCGCCCTATCTCGTCATCCTCATCGTCGCCCACCTCGTCGGCTGGGGCATCCTGACCGCCGAGACCCGGTTCGAGAACGTGCCGCTCTGGTTTCACCTGGCGCTCTGGCCGGCGCTCACGATCGCCCTGTGCCTCGTGCTGCTGCAGCCGGTGAAGGGCGCTGTCGTCGGGCTGCAATACGGATTAAGGATGCACGGCTTCGACGCTGTCCGGCGCCGGGCCGACGACGATCCGAGCTGAGGTCAGCCAGGTGAACGACGCAAGGGGACGGGGCCTCGCCGAGCGGCTGACGGCGGTCGAGCGCGAGCAGCGCTGGCCGAATGTCCGCCCGAAGGATGCCGCGACCCTCATCATCATCGACCGCTCGGGGCCGCGGCCGAAGGTGCTCATGGGACGCCGGCACCCGGGCCATCGCTTCATGCCGGGCAAGTTCGTCTTCCCCGGCGGCCGTATCGAGGCCGGCGACCGCTCGATGCCCGCGACCGGCGCGCTCCACGCCCGGGCCGAGGCGGCGCTTCTCGCGCGGGTGACGCGGCCCTCGCCGCAGCGCGCCCGCGCCCTCGCCCTCGCCGCGATCCGCGAGACTTTCGAGGAGACCGGGCTTCTCCTCGGCACGAAGGAGCACGGCGCGCCCGACCCGGTGCCGCCCGGCCCTTGGGAGAGCTTTCGCGAACGCGCCGTGTTCCCCGATCTCGAGGCGCTGCAGCTCATCGCCCGGGCGATCACGCCGCCGCGCCGCCCGAAGCGTTTCGACACCCGCTTCTTCGCCATCGATCGCAATTTCGTCGCCGACGAGGTGCCGGGGCTCGTCGGACCGAATTCCGAGCTGATCGAGCTCGCCTGGGTGACGATCGCCGAGGCGAAGCGGCTCGAGCTGCCGACGATCACGCTGACGATCCTCGACGAGCTCGAGCACCGCATCGCCGAAGGTTATGCCCAGGAGTTGCCGATCCCGTTCTACGCCATGCGCCACAAGCGCTTCGAGCGCGAGTTGCTGTAGGGCTGGGCGCATCCCGTCATCCGATCATCCGAGGATCAAAGGACCGATGACCCGTTTCCTCTTGCTGCTCGCGCTTTGCGCACCCGCCCTCGCCTCGCCGGCCGCGGCCCAGGCGATGCCGCCCCCGCCGTCCATGAACGATCCCGGCTCGGCCGAGCCGAGGAAGCCGCCGGCAAAGCCGCGAACGGCAAAGCCCGCCGACCCCGGCAAGGAGGCTGCGAAGCCCGTGCCCAAGGCGACCGCGAGGGCGGCGCCGAAGCCCGCCGCCGCCCAGGGCGGTTATCGCGAAACCCTGCCGATGCCGAAGAAGATCGATCCCAGGGACATCGACGATCCCTACGGCGGCGTCGGGCCGAGCGAGAGCCGGGTGTCGCCAACCATGACCCCGAGCGGCCGGCCCGGTGTCGGCGGGCGGTTCTGACGGCTTTAAGGCATGATCCCGAAAAGTGGCTACCGGTTTTCGGAAAAGATCATGCTCAAACAAAGAGGTAGAGCGGATGACGACTCGACGAGAAGTCATCGCGCTCTAACTAGCGGACCGCGATCTCCTCTTCGATCACGTGCTCGATCGGCGCGTTCTCGGCGGTGAGCGTCATCCGCACCTTGAGGACGTCGCCCTTGACCGCGCCCGAGCGCACCGCCTCCTCGATCACCCGCTGCGAGGTCACGCCGACCTGCTTGAGGAACTTGCGAACGGACATGTTGAAGCGATCTTCGTCCATGCACGACCTCCGGGGAGAAATGGCGGAGGCGGGACGTCCCGCCTCCGGGTGCGCTCAATAGGCGCGCGAGCGGGCGACGACCCGCCGGTGCGCTTGCTTCTTCACAACATGACGGTGGTGATAGGCCGGGCGGCGCACGATCCGCGGCGGCGGGCCGTAGCCATAGCCGGGAGCGACGGCGCCGGGCGCATAGTAGCCGACCGGCGGATAGACCGGGCGGCCGGTGCGCTCGTAATAGCCCCGCGCCGCGATCTCGCCCGGGCTGGGCAGCGTTCCGGGCTGGTAGAAGCTGGTCTCGGGCCGGTAGGCCGGTCCCCAGCCGAGCTCGTCGCCGCCGGCTGGGTCTGGACCCGGGATGCCGGTCACGTAGCCGACGCTGTGGGCGCTCGCCGGCGCCGCGGCTGCCGAGAGGGCAAGGCCGGCGGCGATCGCGCCGGCAACGAAAAGGTTCGATTTCGAGTTCATGCGTGCCTCCAGATTGAGGGCGCGGCAGCGCCGGCCTTGAGGGACATTGAACGCCTGACCGCCGAGAAAAGGGACGGGGCTAATCGTCCCAGCGGAGGGGCGCCGGACCGAGAATGCGACGCGTGGTCACGACGCGGCGCTCCTCGATGATGACCGGCTCGGCGACGTTTCGCGCGATGACGCGCTCGCGCACCAGAGCCGGACCATAATCCGGACCCGACTTGAGAACCCGGCGCAGCGGCGCGGGCGGGTAATCGACCGGCCTGAAGCCGCCGACCGCGATGTCGTCGACCGGCCCTCCGAAGACGGGCGCCGGAGCGATCACGCGACGGGTCGTGACGACGGTCCGCGGCTCGGCATAGACGGCCGGCGGCGGAGCGTAGATCCGTGTCGTCGTGACCACCGTCTCGCCGGCGCCGTAGCGGCCGACCCGCCGCGGCGGGATCGGCGCATCGTCATCGGCGTAGGCGCCGTAAGGGGCGGCGGCGAGCGGGAGAAAGTCCTGCGCCGCGGCCGGCGCGGCGGCGGCGATCGTCGTCGCGACGAGCGCTTGGGCAAGGGTCGTTCTCATCGGGTTCCTCCATGGCGGCAAGCGCCACTGGCGCCGCGCCTTCTCCCCCCTTGCCCGAAGATCAACGCACCGGAACGGCCAAGGTTCAACACCGCTCCCGGCCAAGCTGGAACGGCTTGGCTTTGCGTGCGTTGCCCCGCCACAGGTCCACAAAGGAGCCCGAAGCCCATGAAGAAACTCGCGATTCTCGTCGCCGCCTCGGTCATCGGCACCGCCGCCTATGCCCAGACGACCGTCATCCAGAAGGACGATGGGCTCGCCGGCAGCCGCACGGTCGTGAAGGAGCGCTCGGTCGACGACGCCGCCGTCGTGAAGGAGAAGAAGGTGATCACGACGGGCAGCACCGGCTGCGGTTCGAAAACCGTGAAGAAGACCGACGAGTTCGGCGACTCGAAGACGAAGACCAAAGTCGAGTGCTGAGCGCGCCGACCCCGCTTGAACGGAAGACCCGGCCTGGTGCCGGGTCTTCGCGTTTTCGAGCCTAAAAAGCCACACTCGCCGGCCGAATGCGCGAGGGCGGCCGCCGCCGCTTGATCCGTGCCGGTGCTCTCGGCACGTTTCGGTCGGGCGGGTTTTGAGGATGGCGGGCGTGACACGATGGGCGGTGCTTCTGGCGGCGGCAGGCCTTTGCGCCTGTAGCCGACCGCCAAACCCGGTCGTTGCCCACGATCCGATCCCGCAGCCGCCGCCGGGCTATGCGGTTCGCTGCTCGTCGACGCCCTTCATCCTCAACGGCTACATCGCGTACTGCATCCCCGGGCTGAAGCCCGTCGAGGAGCGCGTCATCGTGCGCGCCAAGGGCTGAAAACTCAAAGAGAGCGAGCGGCTTACACCGGATCGCTGGAGAACCAGACATCGTCGTAGACGGCGGTCGCAGTGGCGTCGGGAGGGCGGTCGGCGCGCAGCCAGACCGAGCGCGTCTCCCGAGGGTCGCGGCCGGCGCTTGCGGCCGGCGGC
Organism: Methylobacterium sp.; assembly: GCA_021154065.1. Next base: position 7,503 of record JAJKJG010000017.1, on the reverse strand, counting down.
TCCTGCGCACCGACGCAGCCGATGAAGCCGACCGCGATCGTCGGGTCGGCGGCAAAGCCGGCAGCGGCCCGGCGGACGACGAGCGTGACCGCGCCGCCGCGCCCCGCCTGCCACGGAAAGACGAGCCGCCCCAAGGGCTTGAGCGCCGTGAGCCAGCGCGCATCGGGGGCGGTCGCTGCGGCGTTGACGTAGATGACGTCGGCCTCCGGAAGCGCCTGCCCGACTCCGCTTGCGGCATGAACCGTCACTTGAGGAAACCGCGCCAAGTGCTTCTCGGCAAGCGCTGCGAGGCGCGCCTCGATCTCGTAGGCCGCGACCCTGCCGCCCTCTCCGACGAGCGTCGCCAGGATCGCGGTGTAGTAGCCGGTGCCGATGCCGATATGGACCGCGCTCTCGCCCGGCTGCGGGTCGACGGCGGCGATCCAGGCGGCGTGCAGCGAGGGCTGGCCGTTGTTGATGCCCTTGGCGCGGTCGAGCACCACCAGCACGTCGGCGTAAAGCTCTGACGGATCAGAGGTATTCTTCTCGATCACGCCGCCCGGTAGGAAGATCCGCCACGGCGGCGGAGTGAGGAACTCCTCGCGCGGCACGGCCGCGAAGGCGGCCTCGACCCTCGGGTTCTCGACCCCGGTCGAGCCCAGGATGTCGGCGGCATAGCGGGCACGGCGCCGGTCGAGGTCCATGGGGCCTCCTCGCTGGCGTTCCCAGCCGATGAAACGCGCGAACCCGGCGAAGCGCCGCATGATCCCATTCCCAACCGTTCCACGCCGGAATTCTCACTTTACCATCCCCATATTCTCACAATCCCGTATTGTGCGATGCGCAAAGCCCGCATTATGCGAAAAGTCCGCATCGTGCGGTGCGAAAAGTTTGAGGGAGCGGTGAACGGCAGCCAGGAAGACGTGCCTCGCACTACGACGAGCCGCCCGGTTCCGCCGGCGCCGGATCACCGGACGAGCAGGCACGGCTGACCGGCGGCAGCGCCGCCGGACGGGCGCCACGATGGCGCTCCGTCGTCAAACGACGTCGCCGCCACCGGTGCCGGTGTAGAAGGTCGTGTTGAAGGCGCCGAAATTGACGAAGATCGGCCATGAGTTGTTCGTCGGCGGAGTCGAACCGGCTTCCGACACCGTCGCCGTGATCATGAGCGCAAAGTCCGTCACGAAATCAGGATCGGGATTGGCGATGAGCGTCAGCGCATCAGTGCCGGCGACGAGACGGTCGAGGAAGTCCGCCGCCGCCATCGAGTCGGAGCGGTTGATCACCCAGGCGCCGGGGTCGGTGTTGATTCCGCTGCCCGCGAAGGGGTCGAAGGCTCCGAATTCCAGCGTGTAGTCGTCCGGCAGGCCTTCGATCGTGACGCTCTGCAGGATCTCCGATCCGTCATTGTCGAACAGCGTCACCTTGGTCGGCAGCTCGATGTCGAGGTTGCCGGTCGTGGTGAGGTTCTGGCCCGTGCCGGGCTCGACGATCACGTAGAGGATGTCGTCCTGGCTGCCGGTGTTGTCTGGCGCCAGCGGGCTGCTGCTGGGGTCGGTCTTCGGCGACACCCAGCTCAGCAGGAAGCGGCCGTCGTCGAGCGCGGTCACGATCGGGTCGCGGTTCGGGACGGTCTGGTTGTTCGCGGTGATCTGGACGTCGGCGCCGTTGATGCTGCCGTCGTCGTCGCGCGTGCCGTCGTTGTTGAAAGCCTGGATGAACACGTCGCCGTTGTTGCCGGCAAGGCGCAGCCAGGACAGGGCGAAGCGGCCGTTCTCGAGCGCCGTGACGCTCGGGCTGATCTCGCTGAAATCGAAGCCGCCCCCGTCGGAACCGAGGACGAGCACCTGCGGCGTCCCGAGCGCGTCGCCGTCGGACTCGAAGAGCTGTCCCATGATGTCGGCCGAGGCCTTGACCGGGGGGGATGGGCTCGCGGTCCAGGTGACGAGGAAGTTGCCGTTGTCGAGGAGCGTGATGTCCGGCTCGCGCTCGGGAATGAAGGATGCGGTGCTGGTGCCGACGCCAAGGTCGAGGACCACGGGAGCATGCGAGGACAGCCCGTTCGAGCCGAAGGTTTCGACGTGGATCTGGCCGCCATTCGCGGCCTCGACCCAAGCGATGGCGTAGGCGCCTCCCGCGAGTGCCGCGACCGTCTGCTCGGCCGGCGGGTCGCCGGGGTAGAGCTCGGACGACAGCCCCGCCGGGACCGGCGTCGCGTGCGCCGCGGTGGCGGAAATCAGGGCCGGGCTGGCGTCGACCTCGACGCCAGCCGTCGTGAAGCGCTGGGCATAGAGCTCGCTCGGCGCCGTGCCGGGGCCGGTCGGGACGGCCCAGGTCACGAGCAGGTTTCCGTCCGTCAGCGCCGTGACCGTCGGGTTGCGCTCCGCGGTTCCGGCGGCAGCCGACTGCACGGTGAAGCGCGCCGTCGGCAGCGGCCCTGCGTTGCCGTAGACCGCGACCTCGATGTCGCTCGCGCCGTCGTCGCCGGGGGTCTCGACCCATGCGACCGCAAAGCCGCCGTTCGGCAGGGCGGCGACGTCCGGCTCGTTGTCGCCGGGCGCCGCGGTCGGGCTGACCGCGATGATGCTGTCTTCGGGATTGCCGTTGGCGCCGAAGCGTTGCGCCAGGATGCCGGGCGTCCCGGTGCTCTGCGTCCACACCATGACGAAGCCGCCGTCGTCGAGCGCGAAGGTGCGCGGATCAGTCTCGTCGAGGTTGCCCGGAGGCGCGAACCGATAATTCAGCGTCGAGAAGGCGAAGCCGTTGAGCGGGTCCTCGACGCCGATCGTCGGCTGCAGGAAACCGGCGCCGGCGCGCACATCGGCGCCGTCGATCACCGGCGTGATCGTGATGGTCCGGTTGACGCTCGCCGACAGGGGACCGCCGGCGCCGACCTGCCCCTGATCGTCGATCGTCGTCGTCAGCGTGACGTCGCCGCTGTCGTTCGAGAGCGGCGTGTAGACGACGTTATCGGCGAGCACGAACGCGTTGATGTCTGCGACGGAGCCGGTGAGCGTCAGCGTGCTCGTGCCGATGCCTCCGACCGTGACGCCGTCACCGTCGCCGACCGTATCAAGCGCCGAAAGCGTGCCGCGGGTGGCCGCGAAGGTCACGGCCACCGCCTGGGTACCGGAATCCACGTCGCCGAAGGTGGTGTTGCAAATCTCGATCGATTGATCCTCGAGCGTGAAGATCGTCTCGGCGCCGGAGTCGACCACGACCGTCGGCGCGTCGTTGACCTCGATCCCGTTCTGAAGGAACAGATTCCGGCCGCTGGAGCGCTGGAGCTGGGTGAAATTGCCCGGCGCGACCGAAGGGTTCGTGTGCGTGGTCGTGATCAGCGTCCAGCCGCCGTCGGTGCTCACCGTGTCGTCGGCGCCGCCGAGCACGTAGAGGAAGGTGCCGACGCCGGGGTTGATCTGGCCGATATCGGCGGCCGTGAGGGTCAGGGTCGCGCCTGCCGAACTCGCCAGGTCGATGATCTCGATGTCGTGGATCTTCGTCGCGTTGGCGGTCAGGTCGAGGCTCTGAGCGGCGGTCGTCGCGGTGATCCGGTCGAACCCGTCGTTGCCGTCGATGTCGGCAAACGTGCTGTCGGGGACGAGGAAAACGTCGAAGCCGTTGCCGCCCTTGAGATTGTTGGCGCCGCTCCCGGTCGCGAAGGTGATCGGCGTCGCGTTCGAGATGGCGCTCGCGTCGACGATGTCGGCGCCGGCGCCGCCGCCGACCCGGAACGAGCCGATGCTGGATCCGGCAACCAGGCTGTCCGTCAGGGTGACCGTGTTGCCACCGGGGTCGAGCCCCAGGCCTTCGATGTTGGTGACGTTCGCAAAGGCGGTGGCGGCGACCTCCCCCGGGGTCAGGAAATATAGCGTGTCGATGGCCGATCCGCCGGTGACGGTATCCGCCGATGTGAGCTCGTCCGCCGCAAACACGGAATCGTTGCGACCGTTTCCGCCCTTGAAGGTATCGGCGCCGCTCCCGGCGATGAAAGACACGGCCGTGCCATTGCTGATCGCGCTCGCGTCGACGGTGTCGGAGCCCGCGCCGCCCAAGATCCAGAAGAAGCCGGTGCTCGTCCCGGCGACCAGGCTGTTCGTCAGGGTGACATCGCTGCCGCCGGCGTCGAGGACGAGACCCTCGATATTCGTCACATTGGCGAAATCCGCCGCCGAAACCGCTCCGGCGTTCGCGAAGTCGACCGTCTCGATCCCCGATCCGCCCTGGACGGTGTCGGCCGCGGTCAGATCGGCGAAGACGTAATTGCCGTTGCTCGATCCCGCCGTGATCTTGTCGGCGCCCGTGCCGGCGATGAAAGTGAGCGCTGTGGCGCTGACGGCACTCGCGTCGACGACGTCATCTCCCGCGCCGCCGCCGATGCGAAAAACGCCGACGCTCGAGCCGGACACCAAGCTGTCGGTCAGCGTGACGCTGTTGCCGCCCGAATCGAAGACGATACCCTCGATCGCCGACACATTGGCGAAGGCGTCGACCGCGACGGCGCCGGCCGTGAGGAAGTAGAGGAAGTCGGCCGCGGACCCGCCAACCACCGTGTCGGCCGATGTGAGGGCGTTCGCGGCGAAGACCGAATCGCTGCGGCCATTGCCGCCCTTGAAGCTGTCGTTGCCGGTGCCGGCGATGAAGGAAACCGGCGTGAAGTTGGTGATGAAGCTTGCGTCGACGGTGTCGTCGCCCGCCCCGCCCTCGACGCGGAAGTTCCCTGTGCTCGTGCCGGCGACCAAGGCATTCGTCAGCGTGACGTTGTTGCCGGCGCTCGACAGGATCAGCTGCTCGACGCCGGTCACCCCCTGGAATTGCGCCGCGGCCAGCGTTCCGGTCGCCGTCACCTCGAGGTTGTCGACGAATGGCGACGCGGCGCCGCCAGTGACCGTGTCGGTCGCCTGCAGCGTCGCCGGCGTCAACTGGAAGATGTTGTAATCGCCAGCAATGCCGTTCAGATTGTCTAGACCGGCAGTCAATTGTTGGACGTTCGCCATCGTCTGCCCTCCTGCCGGAGCCGGTTTTTCGTTCGTTGTCTTGATTTGGCCCTGGATTATCGACCGTAAATCCCCAAGCACCGAGCGTCAATTAAGGGAACAACGGGTCGAAGCATCAGCCTCTTGGTCGATCGCAGGGCGACGAGCCGACCAACGCTGCGTCACTTCGAACGTGACGCTCTCGCAAGGCCGAGCGCGCCGGCGCGCGCAGCCTCGCCGGATGCGGCCCTGAACCTCTTGGCTTTCGCCCTTGCGGAAGCGGCGCCGGAGGAGGAAGCTTCGCTCCCCTGGCACACTGCCTCGACGGGAGGGCATCATGGCGACACCGACCGGCACATCCGTGACGACCGACGCCCGGGCCTCCGACGCGATGAGCGCGGTGCTGGCCCAGAACTGGTGGCTCATCGCCTTGCGCGGCGTGTTCGGCGTGCTGTTCGGCATCCTCGCCTTCGCCTCGCCCGGCGCCGTGATGATCACGCTGGCCCTGTTCTTCGCCGCCTATCTCATCGTCGACGGCGTCGCCGGCATCGTCGCTGCGGTGCGCGCCGCGCGGGCGAACGAGCGCTGGGGCCTGCTCCTCGCCGAGGGCGCGCTCAACATCGTCATGGGGGTTGTCGCCGCCGCGTTGCCGGTGACGGCGGTCTTCGCCTTCGTCGTCATCACCGCTGCCTGGGCGCTGATCAGCGGCGGGCTGATGATCGCGGCGGCGTTCAAGCTGCACGAGAGCCACGGCCGCTGGTGGCTTGCGATCGGCGGCGTCATTTCGGTGATCTGGGGGGTGCTCCTCGTGCTCTCGCCGGTCATCGGCGCCGTGGTGCTGACCTGGTGGCTCGGCGCCTACGCGTTCGTGTTCGGCGTCGCGCTGATCGTCCTCGCCTTCCGGCTGAAAGCGCGAAAGGACGACACCCCCGGCAGCGCCGCCGCCCGCGCCGCCTGAGCGCTTCTTCGCGGCGGCCGCAGAGGCTCGTCGCCCCCTTCCCGCCCGAAAGCTCCCGTTGTATGGGCTTCAAGGGAATCTCAAGGGGCGTGGGGCATGGCTTCTGGCGCGAACGGCCGGAAAACCTTTCGGCTGATCCTGATCAAGCCGTCGCATTACGACGACGACGGCTACGTCATCCAATGGCTACGCTCGCCGATCCCGGCGAATTCTCTGGCGTGCCTGTACGGCCTCGCCCTCGATGCGCAGGCGCGCGACGTGCTCGCGCCCGATCACACGCTCGACGTCGAGGCGATCGACGAGACCAACGCGCGGGTGCGCCCGGACCGTATCGCGAAGCGGATCGCCGAGGCAGGCCGGGGCATGGTCATGCTCGTCGGCGTGCAGTCGAACCAGTTCCCGCGCGCGCTCGATATCGCGAAGCCCCTGCGCCAAGCGGGCGTCACCGTCGGCATCGGCGGCTTCCACGTCTCCGGCACGCTCGCCATGCTGCCGTCGATCGACCCCGCCGTGCAGCAGGCGCTCGACATCGGCTGCTTCATGTATGCCGGCGAGGCCGAGGAAGGCCGGCTCGACCTCATCCTCAAGGACGCGGTCAACGGCCGCCTGGCGCCGATCTACAACTTCATGAAGGAGCTGCCCGGCATCGAGCACGTGCCGACGCCGCACCTGCCGGCCTCGGTGATCAAGCGCACCTACGGCGCGAACGCCAGCTTCGACGCCGGGCGGGGATGTCCGTTCCAGTGCTCGTTCTGCACCATCATAAACGTGCAGGGGCGGAAATCCCGCCGCCGCTCGCCGGACGACGTCGAGCGCATCGTGCGCGACAACGCCGCGCAGGGCATCTTCCACTTCTTTATCACCGACGACAACTTCGCCCGCAACAAGGACTGGGAGCCGATCTTCGACCGCCTGATCCACCTGCGCGAGGTCGAGAAGATCAAGATCCGCCTCATCATCCAGGTCGACACACTCTGCCACCGGCTGCCGAACTTCATCGAGAAGGCGGCCCGCGCCGGCGTCAAGCGCGTCTTCATCGGGCTCGAGAACATCTCGCCGGACAACCTCGTCGCGGCAAAGAAGAAGCAGAACAAGATCACCGAATACCGCAAGATGCTGCTCGCTTGGAAGAACGTCGGCGTCATCACCTATGCGGGCTACATCCTCGGCTTCCCGAACGACACGCCGGAGCGCATCCGCCGCGATATCGAGGTGATCAAGAAGGAGCTGCCGGTCGACCTCCTCGAGTTCTTCTTCCTCACCCCCCTCCCCGGCTCCGAGGACCACAAGAAGCTCCTCGAGAAGGGGGTCTGGATGGACCCCGACCTCAACAAATACGACCTCAACCACGCCTGCACCGGCCACCCGCTGATGTCCAAGGCCGAGTGGGAGGAGGCGTACCGGACGGCCTGGGAGACCTACTACTCGGACGACCACGTCGAGCGGGTGCTGCGCCGCGCCGCCGCGACCAAGACCTCGGTCGGCAAGACGCTGTTCGTGCTCAACTGGTTCGTCGGCTCGATTCGGATCGAGAAGATCCACCCGCTCGAGGCCGGCTTCGTGCGCCTGAAATACCGGCGCGACCGGCGC